>JANXWQ010000300.1 GCA_025351065.1 Chthoniobacter sp.
GTGGCCGGTGATCGGCTTGGTGGCGCTAATGCCGACGCGCGCTGCGTGCGAGCCGAAGACGGTCTTGATGGCCTTCGTTTCCAGCGGGTCATTGAGCGGCGTCGCGGAGCCGTGCGCATTGATGTAATCGACCTCCGGCCCGTGCATCCCGGCGCGGCGCAGCGCGCGGCGCATGGCGTTGATGTAGCCAAAGCCGTCCGGGTGCGGGTCGGTGGGATGATACGACTCCGCGCTGCGCCCGTGGGCCACGATCTCGGCGTAAATTTTCGCCCCGCGGCTCAGCGCGTGGCCCAGTTCCTCAACCACGAAATACGCGGAGCCCTCGCCGAGCACGAAGCCGTCGCGCGATTTGTCGAAGGGCCGCATCTGCGTGCCGGGTGCGCCCGGCAGCGCGCTCATGGCGCCCAGCCGACAGAAGCCGTAATGCTGCGCTTCAAACATCGCGTCCGAGCCGCCGGCCACCATCATGTCCACGTCGTCGTCTTTCACCGTCCGCCACGCGTAGCCGATGGCGTCCGCGCCGGACGCGCAGCCGGAGCAGTAGGTGAGCGCGTGGCCGTGGATGCCGAGGTAAATGCCGATGGCGCTGCTGCCTTCGCCGCAGTAGCCGCCGATGGCATTGTAGGGATGGATTTTCTGCTTGCCCAGCATCTGCTCCTGCACCTTCAGCACGTTGCTCACGCCGCTGGTAGTGGTGCCCTCGACGATGCCGATGCGGTCGGGATCGATTTCCCGGACATCGAGCTTCGAGTCGCGCACCGCGGCGGCGGAGGCGGCGAGCCCGTACTGCACAGAAAGTTCGAGCCGGTTCATTTTCACGGCCTCGAGATGCTCGTCGATTTTGAAATCGCGGATCTCCGCCGAGACGCGCACAGGCAGTTTGCTCACGTCGTAGCGCGTGGTTTCCTTCACCCCGCTGATGCCCCGGCGCAGGCTGTCCCAAAAGCTCTCGACGGTCACGCCGTTGGCGCAGATGACGCCGAGGCCGGTGATGACCACGCGCCTTTCCCCGGATTCATGGCGTGGGGTGGCACGCGCCGGCTGCGGGCGGCTGGTCGTCAGGTTGAGCATAAAAGGCGCGGACTGATACTCACCCCGGCGGCCATTGCAAGGGGCGTCCGCCCAGCAGATGCAGGTGCAGGTGCGGGACGGTCTCGCCGGCGTCGCGCCCGTTGTTGATGACCAGCCGGTAGCCACCCGCGGCGAGGCCGGCGTCGGCGGCGATTTTGCCGGAGGCCAAAAGCATGCGCCCGAGCAGGTCGGCGTCGCCGGGCGCGGCTTCGGCGAGGCGCGGGATGGGGCGCTTCGGCACGATGAGGATGTGGACGGGCGCCTGCGGGTTTACGTCGTGAAAGGCGATGAAGTCCGCGGTTTCGCAGACGATGCGGGCGGGGATTTCATGGGTGGCGATTTTTTCAAACAGGGTCATGCGAGGGAGAAGGCGATCTCGTTCCTAGCAGCAGCCGTACCGGAGTGCTCGCGGGTAAAGCTCACGATCTCCTCGCGCAGGGCGTCGCAGTCGCGGCTCCAGGTCTTTTTCCCGCGCAGCAGCTTCACGCAGCGCTCCAGCCCCAGCAGCTCGAAGCATCCGCCCGGCTCCCGGCACAGCTCGCGCAGCCGCCGCCCGAGCATCTCGAAAAACGCCAGCTCGTAGCCCGCGCCCGCCTCCATCGCCAGCGCCACCAGCGACACCTGCACCCGCGGCGGCGCGGGCGCAAAGTGCTGGCCGATTTCGCCATAGCCGATGACCTGTAAAACGGACTGCACCGCCGCGGTCAGCCGCTCGACGGGCAGCACGTTCAGCTCCGGCTGCTCGCGCAAATATTCCGTCACGCTCGCGGCCACATGCTCGGCCAGCCACCATTTCGCAAAGCCCGCGCGCGCCGCCGCCTGGGTCAGCGACCGCACCAGCCAGTCGCGCTCGAAAGCAATGGCCTGCCCACTGGCGAGCTGGATGACGGGGAGGTTGTCCTTGAGGCAGATCATATTGGCACTTTCACTTGAAAAGCTCCGGTTGCAGCCCGCTCTTTTTCGGCCTCCGCCCGAGCGACTGGATTTCCTCCAAAAACTCCCCGATGTCCTGAAAGTGCCGGTACACCGAGGCGTAGCGCACGTAGGCCACTTCATCGAGCCCGTGCAGCTTGTCCATGACCTTTGCGCCGATCACGCTCGACGGAATCTCCCGCTGAAACTCGCTCTCGATTTCCCGCACCACCTCATCCGCCGCGGTCTCCAGCGTTTCGAGGCGCACGGGCCGCTTTTCGCACGCCTTCACCATGCCGCCGAGCAGCTTCTGGCGGGAAAGCGGCTCGCTGCGCCCGTCGCGTTTGCTCACCCGCAGGTCGGCGCGCTCGATCTCCTCGTAGGTGGTAAAACGGTGCGCGCAGACCACGCACTCCCGCCGCCGCCGAATCGCACGCCCGTCTTTCGACAGGCGCGAATCAATGACCTTATCCTCAAGGCTGCCGCATTTGGAACAGTGCATCTTGTGTTAGATGTGGGGGATGCGCGGGATTTAACACCACATTTTGTGGTGTCAATCAGCAATCCACGCGCAGCCGCGATCTTCCCGAATTGGGCGGCTTTTTTGAACGCAGAGCAGCAGAGCCGCAGAGAACGCAGAGATTTTTGACAGCCGAAATTTGTTTCCTCCGACGCTGCTTCTTCCCTCTGCGTCTCTGCGTCTCTGCGTTAAAATAAAA
>JANXWQ010000245.1 GCA_025351065.1 Chthoniobacter sp.
CGCGACCGAAGAACCTTTGCTGGCGGGCGTGGAGTCGATGGAGGTGGCGTTTTACGACGGTACGGAATGGCAGGACGCGTGGCAGCTCAGCAGCAGCACGGCGACGGCCACGACCGCCACCACGGGCACGACCGGTACTGCTGCTTCCACCACGACGCTGCCGCAGGCCGTGCGCGTGCGCATCCAGCCGTCGCGGAAGAACGCGAGCGATTTTCCGCCCGCGCCGATCGAGGTGCTGGTGCCGTGGACCACGGCGGCGGGCATCGACGTGACCGCGACTACGACGGGAGGGACGCCATGATGCCGCGTTCAAATCGCGGGTCGGTGCTGATCCTGGTGCTGTGGGCGTCGGTGGGTTTGGTGAGCATGGCGCTGCTGTTCGGGCACGCGATGCTGATGACGTATCGCGGCGCGGACAATGACCTCGCGGGACGCCAGGCCGAGCAGGCCATCGAGGGCGCGGTGCGCTATGCGGAATCGCTGTTCGTGAATCCGACGGTGCCGGGCGTACTGCCGGAGGTTTCGTCATACGAAGGCGAGGCCGTGGCGGTGGGCGAGGCGACGTTCTGGTTCTTCGGCACGCCTGCGGACACGACCGCCGGGACGCAGGGCGAATACGGGCTCGTGGATGAGGCGGCGAAGCTGAACCTGAACACGGCGACGCTCGAAATGCTCAAGCTGCTGCCGGGCATGACCGACGATTTTGCCGCCGCGATCATCGACTGGCGCGACGCTGATGACGACGTGACTTTTGGTGGCGCGGAGTCCTCCACCTACGCGCAGAAAAACCCCTCCTACAAAGCGAAGAACGCGCCGTTCGAGTCCATCGAAGAGCTGGCGCTGGTCAGCGGTGCGACGCGGGAAATTCTTTACGGCGAGGACGCGAATCTTAACGGCGCGCTCGATCCGAACGAGGACGACGGCGAAAAGAACGCGCCCGCGGACAACAGCGACGGCAAACTCGATGCAGGCCTGCTCGCCTACGTGACCGTTTTCAGCCGCGAGCCGAACAAGCAGGCCGACGGCACGGCGCGGATCAACATTGGCCAGCCGGGGCCAAATGACCCGCTGGACACGCTGCTGACCGACAAGTTCGGTGTGGGCCGTGCGCAGGATATCAAGGCCGACCTCGGGGCGGCTCCGTTGCGTAGCGTGCTCGAATTCTACGTACGCAGCCGGATGAAAGCGGATGAATTCGCCAAGATCGTGGACGCGCTGACGGTGAAGACGGGCGACTACCTCACCGGCCTCATCAATGTGAACACGGCGGGCGCGGCGGTGCTGGCGTGTGTGCCGGGCATTGGCACGGACAAGGCGGCGAAGCTCCTCAGCGCGCGGCAGAGCCGCACGACGGCGGACACAAACATCGCGTGGGTCGCGGACACGCTCGGCGCGCAGGGTGCGGTGCAGGCCGGGCCGTATCTCACGGGGCAAAGCTGGCAGGCGGGCGCGGATGTGGCGGCGGTCGGGCGGCATGGGCGCGGCTACCGGCGGACGAAGTTCGTCATCGACACGAGCACGGGCGCGCCGCGGATCATTTACCGTCGGAACCTCGCGCCGCTCGGCTGGGCGCTGGGCAGCACGGTGCGGCAAAATCTTGCGCTGGAAAAAACGACGAAATGAAACTCGACCTCGCTGAATTGCAGAAACGTTTCCAAGTGCGCGCCGCGCTGGCGGTGACGCTGGAATCCGGGCGCGTGGTCGTGGATCATGTGCGCTACGAGGCGAATGCCAGCCGCGTGCTGCGCTCCTTCGCGCTGCCGATCGGCGCGGATGCGGTGCTCGCCGATCCCGAGCGCGCGGGGCAGCGGATGGCCGCGGAGCTAGAGTCTGCGGGCATCCGCGAGCGGCGGTGCGTGGTGTGCATCCCGGCGGGCTGGGCGATGACGACCTCCACGGAAGTGCCCGGCGTGGCGGCGGAGGATCTGCGCGGCTTTCTCGAACTGCGCGCCGAGCGCGAGTTTCCTGTGCCCGTCGCCGACCTGCGGCTGGCGCACTGCACCTACGCGCTGCCGGATGGAAAAGAGTGCGCCACCGTGGCGGCAGTGCCGGCGAAACGGATGGAAGCCATCGAGCGCATGCTCGCCGCGGCGGAGTGCCGCGCGGTGTCGGTTTCGCTGGGGCTCGATGCGTGTCTGCCGCAGGGCGGCACCCCGGCGGCGCTGCACTTTCTGGCGAATGGCAACCACATCGACATGGTCATCGCCGCGGGAGGCGGCATCGCGGCGGTGCGCACGCTGCCGGCCTCGGCGAGCGCGGAGACGGCGGCGTTTGATGCGCTCGGTTTTTCCCGCGAAGTCCGCATCACGCTCGGCCGGCTGCCCGATGCGCTGCGCCAGCAGGTGCGCGAGGCGCGCTTTGGCGGCGCGCCGGTTTCGGCGGCGAATCTTTGCCAGGAAATGCGCGCGCATCTCAGCCGCATGGGCATCGACAGCCGCCTCGAACTCACGGCGGGCGGCGATCCCGCGGCGCATCCGGCGGTGGCGCTGGAGGCGGCGGGGCAGCACCTGCGGCAGCAGCCGGTGGCCTTCGAGTTTCTCACCCCGCAGGTCAGCAAATGGCAGGCGGTGGCGCGGCAGTTCGACGACCGCCGCCGCCGCTGGCTGGCCGCCGCCGCGGTCGCGCTGCTGGTGCTGCCGGTGCTCACTTTCATCGTCCGCGCGCACATGGAGAGCAGCCTGAACGACGAGTGGCGCAGCATGCAGGGCAAGGTCGCGAGCCTCGACAAACTGCAGCAGCGCATCCGGCTTTTCCGCGGCTGGTTTGAGCCCACGCCGCAGAATGTGCAGATGCTCGAAACGCTCGACTCGTCCTTTCCCGAAGACGGCGCGGTGTGGGCGAAAAGCGTGCAGATCACCGACGGCGCGAAGGTCATCTGCACGGGCTTCGCGCAGAACCACGCGGCGCTGCTCGGCTTTCTCGACAGCCTGCGCAAGCATCCCGAAATCACCGGCGTGCAACTCCAGCAGGAGCGCAGCGTGAACCCGGTGCAGTTTTCCATCACCTACAAATGGGGAGCCCAATGATGACCGCCAAACGCCGCGAAACTATTTTGAAAATCGCCATCGGCGTGGTCGTCGGCCTGTTCGTGCTCGACCGCATGGTGCTCACGCCGGCCTTTGCGGGCTGGAAGGCGCAGGGCGTGCGGCTGGGCGCGCTGCGGCAAAAAGTGCAGAACGGGCGGCAGCTTTTGGCGCGCGAGAAAGCGCTGAGCGCCCGCTGGGACGAAATGCAGGGCGCGAATCTGCCGGCGGACATGTCGTCGGCGGAGAATGATGTGTACAAGGCGCTGGGCCGGTGGACGCGCGAGAGCCGGATCAGTTTCACGAGCCTCACGCCGCAGTGGCGGAATCACGACGAGGGCTACGCGACCTTCGAGTGCCGCGCCACGGCGGTGGGCGATCAGGCGGCGCTGGCCCGGCTCGTTTATGAAATCGAAACCGACCCGCTGCCGGCGCGCATCGAGGAGTGCGAGCTGACCACGCGCGATGCGCAGGGCAAACAGCTCAGCCTCGCGTTGCGCTTCAGCTTTGTGCGGATCGAAGAGCAGGGGAGGGGCGCGCGATGAAAAATGTGGCCGCCAATTTTCTCGCCGCGCTGCTGCTGTTCGCGGGCGCGCAAGCCGTGGAGAAAGCGCCGGGCTTCGACACCTTCCGCCTCATGCGGACGCGCAACATGTTTGACCCCGGCCGCCGTCCGGCCCGCACGGACACGGCATCCGCGGCGCGCACGGTCGCCGCGCCGCAGAGCCGCAACAGCACGCTCTCGCTCACCGGCACGATGGTCACCGATGGCAAAACGCTCGCGTTTTTCAACGGCACGCGCAGCGACTACGCGAAGGTGCTGGCCGTCGGCGGCGCCGTCGCGGATTGCAAAATCACGGCGATTCATCCGACGCAGGTCGAGATCGAGCGCGGTGGAAAAGCGAGCGTGCTCGCGGTCGGCCAGCAGCTGGTGATCGAGGGTGCGCCGTCCGACGCGCCCCCGCCGGAGCCCGCGCCCGCCACCGCCGCCGAGCCCGCACCCGGAGCCGCGCCGGGCGATCCCGCCGCGCCTGCGCCCGCAGTTTCCAATGACAAAAGCGAAGTGCTCCGTCGAATGATGGAGCGTCGCGAAAAAGAAATGAACAAATGAAAACCACCCGCCCTAACCTCATCCTCCGCCTGCTGCTCGCCGCCGCGCTGCTCACGCCCTGCCTCGTCCACGCGCAGAGCCGCCGCAACAACCAAGGCGGGAACCGCACCGCGCCGTCCACGCCGGTGCCGCTGAATGTGCCCCCGCCCATCACGCCCGCCGTCCCGCTGCCGGAACTCGACCCCGCGCTCGCACCGAGGGCGCCCGCGCCCGCTGCCAATGAGCCCGCGCTCGTGATCAAACCCGCGTCGCCGATGGCGAAAGGCATGATTATGCTGAACTTCCAGGGCGCTTCGCTGACCGAGGTGCTGAACTATCTCAGCGAAGCCGCAGGCTTCGTCATCGTGCAGGAAGCGCCCGTCGCAGGCACCGTGAACGTCGTCAGCCGCCAGCCGATTTCCGCGGAAGACGCGGTCGATCTGGTCAACGCTGTGCTCATCGAGAAAGGCTACGTCGCCATCCGCAACGGACGCATTTTGAAAATCGTGAAACGCGACGGCGCGCAAAAGCGCGACCTGCCGGTGCATACGGGCAGCGACCCCGAGCTGATCCCGCGCAAGGACGAGATGGTCACGCAAATCCTGCCGCTGCGTTTTGGCGAAGCCGCCAAGCTCGTGGAAAACTTGCGCCCGCTGCTCGCCGACAACGCCACCATCAGCGCGAATGAAAGCAGCAACTCGATCCTGCTCACCGACACGCAGACGAATATCCGGCGCATCGCGGAGATCATCCGCGCCATCGACACCTCGGTCGCGAGCATTTCCACGCTGCACGTTTATCCGCTGAAATTCGCCACGGCGAAAGACCTCGCCACGGTCGTCACGCAGCTCATTGCCTCCACCAGCGCGGGCGGCGCGAGCCAAGGCGGCGGGCGCGGGCGCGGCGGTTTCGGCGGCGGATTTCCTGGCTTCGGCGGGCCGGGCGGACCGGGCGGCGGGCAGCAGCAGCCGACCGCGCAAAGCGAGGCGCGGCAGGCCAACACGCGCGTCATTGCCGTGGCCGATGACCAGAGCAATTCGCTCATCGTCAGCGCGCCGGAGGAGGTCATCCCGAGCATCACCGAAGTCGTGAACAAGCTCGACACAAACACCACCGACGTGACCAACACGCGCATTTTTCACCTCCTGCACGCCGACGCCACCGAGACCGCGGAAATCATCACCAGTCTCTACGGCGAGACGTCTTCGCAAAACTCGAACAACAACAACCAGCGCGGGCAGGGCGGGCGCGGCGGCTTCGGTGGCTTCAATCCCTTTGGCCAGCAGCCGCCGGCGGCGGGCAGCGACAAAAGCGAGCGCGCCCTGCTCCAGGCGAAAGTGGTCGCGGTCGGCGACGGGCGCACCAATTCGCTCATCGTCACCGCCGCGCCGGACACCCTGGCGCAGATTGCGGAAATGGTCGGGCGGCTCGATGCGAGCGACGCGAAAAAGCAGCACGTCTATGTCCATTCGCTCCAGCACGCCGACGCCGAAAGCGTGGCCGACGTGCTGCGCGGCATGCTCGGCCAGCAGACCAGTACGAACGCCGCGCAGT
>JANXWQ010000139.1 GCA_025351065.1 Chthoniobacter sp.
AGCGAGAGGTCGGTCGTCAGCATCGTCGGGCGGTGACGCTTGGAGGGGTCGTGTGCATCGGGGATCAGTGCGTCGCCGCCCTTCGCCACCCACTGCTGCGCGCCGGCGGGGCTCTTCGTCAGTTCCCACTCGAAGCCGAACAAGTTCTCGAAGAAGTTGTTGCTCCACTGCGTTGGCGTGGTAGTCCAGGTGACCTCCAGGCCGCTCGTGATGGTGTCGCCGCCCTTGCCGGTACCCAAGCTGTTTTTCCAGCCAAAGCCCTGGGCCTCGATGCCGGCCGCCTCGGGCTCTTCCGCAACGTGCTCCGCCGGCGCCGCGCCGTGGGTTTTGCCGAAGCTGTGCCCTCCGGCGATCAGCGCGACGGTCTCTTCGTCGTTCATCGCCATGCGGGCAAACGTCTCGCGGATGTCGATGGCTGCAGCGAGCGGGTCGGGCTTGCCGTCGGGGCCTTCGGGATTGACGTAGATCAAGCCCATCTGCACGGCGGCCAACGGGTTCTCGAGGTCGCGTGAGTGCGTCACTTCGCTGTCGTCGTCCTTCACGAGCACGCTGTCACCTTCGACGCCGGGCGAACCCTTGGCGTAGCGGATGTCGCCGCCAAGCCACTTCGTCTCGCGGCCCCAGTACACGTCCTGATCCGGCTCCCACGTGTCCACTCGCCCGCCGGCAAAACCGAACGTTTTGAAGCCCATCGTTTCGAGCGCGACGTTGCCGGTGAGGATCATCAGGTCGGCCCAGGAAATCTTGCGGCCATACTTTTGCTTGATCGGCCACAGGAGCCGCCGGGCCTTGTCGAGACTTACGTTGTCCGGCCAGCTATTGAGCGGTGCAAAACGCTGCTGCCCGCGCCGGGCGCCGCCGCGACCATCCCCAGTGCGATAGGTGCCGGCGCTGTGCCACGCCATGCGGATGAACAAGCCGCCGTAGTGCCCGAAGTCCGCCGGCCACCAAGGCTGCGAGTCGGTCATCAGCACCGCGAGATCCTGCTTCACCGCCGCGAGGTCGAGGCTCTTGAACTCCTCGGCGTAATTGAATTTTCCGCCCATCGGATCGGACTTCGCGGAATGTTGGTGCAGCAGTTCGACCTTCAGCCGGTTTGGCCACCAGTCGTGGTTGGTCGTGCCGCCGCCGGTCGCAGCGGTGTGATTGTAGGGGCATTTGGCTGGCGGGGTTTCTTCGGGAAGAACAGCGGATGATGAAATTTCGTCGGGCATGGTGCGGAGTGGTTGGGCGACGCGGAATGCGGCGCGGGTTCGGGGAGCTTGTATCGGGTTTCGTGGCGATTGTTGAAATACTTCGTTCCTTTCGCCACCATAGGCATTGCCTATGGAAATGCACCAGCTCCGCTACATGGTCGCCGTCGCCAGGACGGGCAATTTTTCCCGCGCCGCCGAGCAGTGCCGCGTGGCCCAGCCCTCGCTCAGCCAGCAGATCATGAAGCTGGAAGAGGAACTCGGTGAGCGGCTCTTCGACCGCATGAAGCGCGAGACGAAACTGACGCCCGCGGGCGAGGTTTTTCTCCGCCGCGCGGTGCGGATTTTGGAGGAGGTGGACGCGGCGAAACGCGAGGCGACCGACGCCAAGGCGCTGCCGCGCGGCGTGGTGACGGTGGGCGTGCTGCCGACGATTGCGCCGTACCTTTTGCCGAAAATCCTGACCGTGTTCACCGGCAAATTCCCCAGCGTGGAAATCGTCATCCAGGAGGACACGACCGCGCGCCTGCTCAAGCAACTCCACGCCTACGAGATCGACTTCGCGCTGGCCAGTCTGCCGATCCAGGACGAGCGCCTCGAGGTGCGCGCACTGTTTTCCGAAGAGTTGCTGCTCGCACTTCCGCCGGGCCATCCGCTCGCGCGGAAACGCACGGTCGGGGTGGGGGATTTGGAAAACGAGCGCCTCATCGTCATGCAGTCCGGCCATTGTCTCGGCGACCAGGTTCTGCGCTTTTGCGACCGGCGCGATCTGCATCCGAGGATCAGCTTTCGCAGCGCTCAGTTGGAGACGATCCAAGCGCTCGTCTCTGCCGGGCTCGGCATCTCGCTCATTCCTGCGATGGCCGTGCAATCCGACCGCGCCGCCGCGCCCATTTACCGCTCCCTGCAAGCGCCGCGCCCCGACCGGAAAATCGTCGCGCTTTGGCCGAAGCAACGCCCGCCGGGCCGGGCGTCTGGCGAACTGCTCAAGCTCCTCACTGCTCGCTCGGCGAAATCCCGGCGCTGATGCTGGCACGTCGCGCTTGAATCGTTGCGCGGGTTGGTCATCGTGCGCGCGTGTTTCGCGTCCTTGTTTCCGCCCTCCTCGTCGCTTTGGCCGTTTCCGCCTTGGCGGCGGACTGGCCGGAGTTCATGGGCCCGACGCGCGATCAGGTTTCCGCCGAAACCGGCATCATCGACACGCTGCCGCTCACGGGGCCGCCGCTCGTTTGGGAAAAGGGTGTAGGCAAAGGCTACAGCGCGCCGAGCGTGCGGGATGGAAAGCTGGTCGTGCATCACCGCGTCGGACGCGAGGAGATCGTCGAGGCGTGCGAGGCGAAGACGGGGCTGACCTATTGGCAATACGCGTATCCGTCCGACTACCGCGATCCGTTTGGCTACAACAACGGCCCGCGCTGCACGCCGCTGCTGACGGCGGATCACTGCTACACCTACGGCGCGGAGGGCGTGCTTCTGTGCCTCGATATGGTGACGGGAAAAAAAGTCTGGCAGCGCGACACGGCGAAGGATTTCGACGTGCCCGAAGCGTTCTTCGGCGCGGGCAGTTCGCCCATTTTGGAGGACGGTCTGCTCATCGTGCAGGTCGGCGCGCAGCTCAATTCGGGCGTGGTCGCTTTCGATGCTGCGACGGGCAAAACGGTGTGGGAAAACGTGGGCGAGAAATCGTGGAACGGCGTGCCGATGACGGCCTGGCCGGGCAACCGCAGCGTGGAGTGGAACCGCACGGACCCGCGCTTTGAAAAGCAGGCTAGCTATTGCACGCCGGTCGCGGCGACGATCCGCGGGCAGCGCCACATTCTCGTCTGCACGCGGCAGGGGCTCGTCTCGCTCGATCCGAAAACGGGCGCGGTGAACTTCTCGTTCTGGTTCCGCGCGCGACAGGATTCCACGGTCACCGCGATGACGCCCGTGGTGCAGGACGACCTCATCCTTCTGTCCAATGCGTATTACAAAACCGGCTCCGTCTGCCTGCGCGTGAAACCCGGCGGCAAGGCCGTCGAGGAAGTCTGGCGCGGGCTCCAGCTCGAAGTCCACTGGACGCGCCCCGTGCTGCACGACGGGATGCTTTACGCCTTCACCGGACGCAACGAGCCCGACGCGCACTTTCGCTGCGTGGAGATGGCGACGGGCGACGTGCGCTGGGATCGCGACGAAGGCTGGCCCAACGGCGGTCACGCGAAACTCGAAGCCGGCGAGAAAGCGCCGGACGTGTTCGGCCGCGGTTCGGCGATTCTCGCGGATGGCAAATTGATCGCGCTCGGCGAGGCGGGGCTGCTCGGCCTTTTCAAACCGAACGCCGAGAAGCTGGAGGAACTCGCGCGCTGGCAGGTGCCGCAAATGCGCTACCCGTGCTGGGCCGCGCCGGTGCTCGCGAACCGGCTGCTCTACTTGCGCGACGAGGATCACCTCGTCTGCTACGACCTCGCGAGATAAACCGAAGGGAGCTGCTTACTTCGAGTTCGAGACCACGTCGTTCAGCTTGAAGATGGGCAGGAACATGGCGATGACGATGCCGCCGACGATGACGCCGAGGACGACGATGAGCAGCGGCTCGATGAGCGAGGTGAGCGCGTTGAGCGTGGCCTCGATTTCCTCGTCCCAGAAGTCCGCCATTTTCTCGAGCATGGTGTCGATTTTGCCGGTCTGCTCGCCGGCTCCGACCATGCGGACGAGCATGGGCGGGAAGATGGGTTCGCGGCTGAGCGAGTTGGTGAGGTGGTCGCCCTTTTCCACGTCGGAGGAGACGTGCTTGATGGCCTGCTCGACGACGTAGTTGCCCGAGGTGTCGCCGACGATGGACATGACTTCGAGGATCGGCACACCGGCGCGGATGAGCTGCGCGAAGGTGCGGGCGAAACGGGTGAGGCAGATTTTGTGGATGAGCTGGCCGAAGATGGGGAGCTTCAGTTTGTAGCGGTCCCAGAGCTGGCGTCCGCGCTCGGTTTTGAGGAAGGCTTTGATCCCGAAGATGGCCCCGGCGATGCCGCCGACGATGAAGTACCAGTTGCCGCGGATGAAATCGCTGAGATCGAGCAGGAACTGGGTGGGCGCGGGGAGCTGGGCGCCGAAGTCGGCGAAGATTTCACCGAAAACCGGGACGACGCGGACGATGAGGAAGGTGGTGATCGAGAGCGCGATGCAGAGCACGATGACCGGGTAGGTCATGGCCGACTTGACCTTCTTTTTCAGCCGCGCGGCGGACTCGAGGAAGCAGGCGAGGCGGTCGAGAATCTCAGCGAGCAGACCGCCGGATTCGCCCGCTTTCACCATGCTGGTGTAGAGCCGGTTGAAGACGACGGGGTGTTTCGAGATGGCCTCGAAAAAGGAATCGCCCTGCTGCACGAGCGCACTGACTTCGCCGACGATGCGGCGGAGGCCGGCCTGTTTTTTCGGGTCGGCCTGCTCGTAGAGCGCCGTCAGGCCGGTGACGAGCGGGAGGCCGGCATCGACCATGGTGGCGAGCTGGCGGGTGAAAAGGACGAGGTCGGTTTCGTTGACCTTGCCGCGCGGGGCCATGGTCTTGCCGCCGGCTTTTTGCTGGATGGAGAGGACCATCAGGCCGCGGGTCATCAGTGTGTTGATGGCGTTGTCTTCATTCAGCGCCTCCTGGACGCCGGAGATGGTTTTGCCGGAGGCGTCGCGGGCGGAATAAGCGTAAGTGAGCATGCGGCGAAAAGAAAGCACGCCCGGTGCCAGCGGAGCGCAGGAGCTATAATTTCTGCAATTGGCGGCGGTAGCTGGCTCGGGAGAAAAATGGAAATCGCACTTGCCACGGGCACTTTCCCCCCCATACTTCGCGGCTCACAAAAACCAGAAGAATATGACCGACGTTCAAGACCTCACCGCACTCCGCATGCACCCCAAGGACACGGGCAGCGCCGACGTGCAGATCGCCCTGCTCACCCAGCGCATCAACCATCTCACCGAGCATTTCAAGGCGCACGCCAAGGATCACTCCTCGCGCCGCGGCCTTCTCCTCATGGTCGCCCGCCGCCGCAAGCTGCTCGACTATTTGAAGCGCTCGTCGGTGGACCGCTACAAGGCGGCCATCGAGAAACTCGGGCTGCGCAAGTAGCTCCCACGGATTTTGAAATTGTTCGCCCGCGAAGTTCTCGCGGGCGAACTCTTTCACCCCATCACTTTTCCGCGCGGCAATTCCGCCGCACGGACTGCAACCCCAAATAAAACCGGCACCGCCGACTCGCGGGAATTCTTGAATCTTGAATTCTGAGTTTTGCCCAGACCCTCGGGCCTTTCAGAATTTAGAATTCAACATTCGGAATTCCGCAGCCGCGTCGGTGCCACATCCACACCACATAGAAAAATGAGTATCCACAACGTCACGGCGCAGATCGGCGCCACCACCATCACCATCGAAACCGGCAAGCTCGCCCGCCTCGCGGACGGCGCCGTCACCGTCCGCACGGGCGACACCATCATCATGGTCTCCGCCGTCTCCGCCACGACCATCAAGGAAGGCCAGGACTGGTTCCCGCTGACCGTCGATTACCGCGAAAAAGCCGCTGCCGTGGGCAAGTTCCCCGGCGGTTATTTCAAGCGTGAAGGCCGCCCGAGCGAGAAAGAAATCCTGACCTGCCGCATGACCGACCGTCCGCTGCGTCCGCTCTTTCCGAAGGGCTACCTCTACGACACGCAGATCATCGGCGTCCTCCTCAGCGCGGACGCGGTGAATGATCCCGACATGCTCTTCATCAACGGCGCGAGCGCCGCGCTGATGGTCAGCGACATCCCGTTCGCGGGCCCCGTCGCCGCCGTGCGCGTCGGCCGTGTTGATGGCGCATTCGTCGCCAACCCGACCCACGAAGAGATGGGCCGCAGCGACCTCGACCTCGTTTATGTCGGCACGAAAAACGACGTCATCATGATCGAAGGCGCCGCCGACCAGCTCCCCGAGGAGGAGTTTGTGAAAGCGCTCCATTTCGCGCATGGCGAAGCCTCCAAGCTCATCGCCGCGCAGATCGACCTCGCCGCCCGCGTGGGCAAGGCCAAGCGCCAGGTCACGCTCTTCACCGTGAAGGACGAACTCATGGAAGTTGCCTACGCCGTCGCTGGCGACCGCATCGAATCCGCGATCTACAACAAGAGCAAAGTCGCCCGGCAGAAAGCCATCGCCGCGCTCAAGGAAGAAGTCACCGCCGCCATCACCGCGAAGTTTCCCGAGGCCTCGAAATTCGAAGTTAGCCAGGCTTTCGACTACCTCCAGAAAAAGGCGTTCCGCGTCTCCATTCTCGACAAAGGCTCCCGTTGCGAC
>JANXWQ010000281.1 GCA_025351065.1 Chthoniobacter sp.
CGTCGCGCTCATTTCGGAAAATCCTGCGCGCGTGACCGTACCCGCCACGGTCACGATTCCCGCGGGCTCCACCAGCGTCGGCTTCACCACGAACGGCGTGGACAACACGCTCTCCGACGGCTCGGCCAGCGTCGCCGTCACCGCCAGCGCCACCGGTTTCACCGACGCCTCCGGCACGCTCACCGTGTTCGACAACGACCTGCATCACTTCGTCCTCAGCGCCCTCGGCGGCGCGCAGGTGCGCGGCGTCGCTTTCAATGTCACCATCACCGCCGTGAACGTGGACGGCGCGGCGCTCCCCGGCGTCAGCGGCGCGGTAAATGTTAGCGCGTCCGGCGGCGTCACCGTCACGCCCGTCACCGCCACACTCAGTGGCGGCACCGCCACGGTCGCGCTCACGGCGGACATTTTCGGCAGCGGCATCACCCTCGGCGTCGCCGACGGCGCGGCGCACACCGGCACGAGCAATCCCTTCGACGTGACCTACGGCGTGCTGCACCACTTCGCGTGGGCGGCCATCGGCGGGCCGCCCGTGACCGGCGTCTCCTTCCCCGTCACCCTCACCGCACTCGATGTGGCGGGAAATGTGGTCGCCAATTTCACCGGCGCCGCCACGCTCGACTGTGGCACACCCACCGACCGCACGGTGCCCGTCGCGCCCCTCACCACCGGCGCGTTCACCGCCGGCGTTTGGGCGGGAAACGTCGCCGTCTCGCAGCTCATCGACGCCGTCACCCTGCGCGCCCTCAGCGGCGCGGCGGGCGGCGAGAGCGGCGTCTTCGATGTCACCCAGCCCGTGCTTACCGTCACGCCCGCCGCCGGTTTCGCCGCGAGCGGCAACTTCGGCGGCCCCTTCACGCCCGCCACGCAGACCTACACGCTCACCAATTCCGGCAACGGCCTGCTCCAGTGGAGCGTGGCGAAAAACGCCGACTGGCTGGTGCTCTCCGCCGCCCGCGGCACCCTCGCGCCCGGCGCCAGCACCACGGTCACCGTCAGCCTCGATGCCGCCGCCGTGAATCCCGGCGGCCACATCGACCTCATCAATTTCACCAACCCCGCCAACGCCCTCGGCGACACCACCCGCCTCGCCGCCCTCAGCATCGTCCTGCCCGCGCCGGTGCTTGATCCGCTGCCCATGTTCTCCGGCGGCACCACCCGCGCCGTCGCGTGGAATTCCATCACCGGCGCGCAGACCTACGAGGCCCAGTGCTCGACCGCGCCCGACTTTTCCACGCCACCCACCAGCTCTTCCAGCAGCGGCTTCATCGCCGCCACCGCCCACACCTTTACCCTGCTCGGCGACGGCCCCTACTACTACCGCGTCCGCGCCCGGCGCACCAGCGGCGGGCAAAATTTCGACAGCGCGTGGAGCCCCGTCCTCACCTCGCACCAGAGCGCCACCGGCCCCGCCATCGTCGTCACCGCCACGCACCTCACCACTGCCGCGGTTTTCACCATCACCGGCCTCGCCTACGACCCCGCCGGCATCCAGTCGCTCACCGTCAACGGCGTCGCCGCCAGCACCACCGACAGCTTCGCCCACTGGAGCGCCGATGTCCCCCTCGCTGGCGGCAGCAACGACCTCCTCATCGAAGCGCAAAACAACGCCCTCGCGCCCGCCGGCTCCAGCAAAATGTGGAACGTCTATCGCGCGACTTTCACCACCGACTTCGACCACGACGGCCTCGCCGACGCCTGGGAAATCCAGTACGGCCTCGACCTTTTCGACCCCACCGGCGCGAACGGCGCGCTCGCCGACCTCAGCGGCAACGGCATCTCGAACCTCCTCAAATTCGCCTTCGCCCTCGACCCGCACAGCACCGACATCTCGGGCCTGCCCGTCGCCACCATTGAGCCACCCGCACCCGCCACCCCGCGCTACCTCACCCTCCGCTACCGCCGCCGCCTCACGCCCGGCCCCATCAATTACGTCATCGAGGTTTCCAGCGACTTCCTCACCTGGGCCTCCGCGCCCGCCGACTACGCGGAAATCCCACCCGCCATCCCCACCGGCGACGGCCTCAGCGAAACCGTCACCATCCGCGTCCTCCCCGCGATCGAGACGCCGGATGCTCCGGCGCGCTACATCCGCGTGCGGGTTGTCGTGCCTTGATTTGTCGCACCGCGCGAGCGCGCCGTTGCTGCGGATTTGGCCGCGAATTTTCACACCTCCGCCATTGACCCCGCGCGTCCGCGAACGAACGCTGACGGCTGCCATGAAAACCGAAATCACCCGCTTTTGCGAAGCCGCCCAGCGCGCGCTGTTCCCCTTCCCGCCCGCCCTGCACGACGCCGCCGACGCGCTCGCGGACGGCAGCGAAAAGGCGCTGCTCACCGCCCCGCTCGCCGCGCTCAATGAAGTGCGCGCGCGGCTGCGTTCGCTCACCGAAAAGCTCGCTGCGCAGCAGGCCTACCTGCTCATTTTCGGCCCGCTGAAAAGCGGCAAGAGCACGCTGATGAACGCCATCAGCGGCAGCTACGTGAGCGAGGTCACGTCGCTCCCCGGCTACCCGTGCCTGGTCTTCGTGCGGCACGCGGACGAGGCGCATTTTTCCGTCACGCGCTACAACGGACGCGAGTCCGTCTTCGCCGACGGCAAGGTGCTCAACGACGTGGTCGCCGACAGCCACCTCGCGCTCGCGCAGCAGATTCGCGAGACGGAAAAAGGCGGCACGCACTTCGACCCGCGCACCCATTTCACCGAAGCCATCCGCCGCATCGACGTGAAGCTGCCCGTCCCCGCGCTCGCCGAATCCAGCACCGTCCTCGTCGATACGCCCGGCCTCTATTCGCGCATGAACTTTGGCTACGACGTGCTCACCCGCGAGTTTCGCGACAGCGCCGCGTGCGCTGTCTTCGTGGTGAAAACGGACAACCTTTTTCTGGAGCAAGTCTTCACCGAGTTCAACCAGCTCCTCGGCCTTTTCTCCCGCATCTTTCTCGTCATCAATGTCGATGCCTCGAAGCGCGATCTCCAGCCCGACGGCACGCTCACGCAAAGCGCCGAAAGCTCCGATCCGCAGCGCATCATCGACTCTTTCACCACGCTCAGCATGGCCGGCCCGATGCGCGCCGCGTGGGAGCAAAAGCGCGTGCGCATCCACGCCATCGACCTCATGAACGCCGCCGCGACCATCCTGCAAAACGGCAGCGCACCCGCCGGGAGCGTGCCGCTGCGCGCGCCGTTCGACGCCTTTCTCGCCGACCTCACCGGCTACCTCGACAGCGGCGAATACATGCAGGAATTCGTCCGCGACACCCTGCGCCAAGGCCACACGCTCGCCGCCGAATCCCGCGCTGTCGCCGACGGGCCAGAGGTCGTCCAACTCCGCGAAAAACAGGCGGCGCTCGAAAAAGAAATCGCCGATCTCGATGAGCGCCTCGCCGCCGTCGAGCGCCTGCACGGCGTCGATTGGCCCGCCACTTTCTCGCCCGTGAAAAACGAAAACGCCAAGCGCAGCGAAGGCGCGGCACGCGGCACTATCTCCGGCGTGGCGAAGGAAATGCGCGACGGCATCAAAGCGTGGATGGACTCCGGCGAAAGCCTCAAGACGCTCGAAACCACGCGCCTCCAGCCCGCCCTCACCCGCACCGCCGCTACGCTCGCCGAGGACACCCGCGCCCGCCTTGGCGCGCTCCTCGGCGGCCCGCTCGGCGGCGCGGAACCCGCCGCCGCCGTCATGCACGATCTGCACACCGTCGGCTTCCTGCTCGCGCCCGTGGGCGTGGCTGCACACGCCGCGCTCGACACCCCGCACGACGCCGCGCCCTACGCTTTCACCCTCCCGCACGCCACCCTGCCCGTACGCAAAACGTTTGCCGACTGGCTGCTCTTCCGCGGCCGGAAAACCGTGCGCCGCCGCCTTTTCGGCGAACAGCTCACCGCGGAGATCGCGCCCGAGGAAAAAGCCAAACGCCTCACCGAACCCACCCTCGACGCCCTCCACCAGCACCTCGACGAAACCCTCGCCGCCCGCCTCCCCGCACACCCCGCCAAACACGCTGACGCGCTCATCAGCGCGTACGTGGAAAAGTTCGCCGCCGAAACCCACACCGGCCTCGACGCCCTCCGCGACCGCCTCACCGGGGAGCGCGCCGCCAAGCAAACGCCCTTCGACGAAAACGCCCGCATCTTCGCCGCCCTCGCATTGCTCACCGCCCGTGCCGTCGAAACAGACACCGCTCTCGACACCCTCGCCCCGCCCGCACTCGCCGCAGTCGCCTGAGCCCCGCCTCAAAACACAGGTTCGCCAAAGCTGGCATTCCCAATGCCTCACATTGGGAACGAGGAAAACTCTCATCTGCTTTTTCCTCTCGCCGCTCCCGCCCTCGCCGCGAAGCACACGTTCCCGCTCACGGGCTTGCGTTACTGGCCTGCTCCCCGGAAATTGATCCAGGCGCTATGAGAGTTGGCGGCGCGCCAGCGCCGCCCAACTCCCAATGAAAAGAAAACGACATACACCCGAAGAGATCATCAAGAAGCTGCGTGAGGCGGCGACGCTTTTGGCCG
>JANXWQ010000335.1 GCA_025351065.1 Chthoniobacter sp.
CGAGGTGCTCCAGGACGCAATCGCCGACGCCACCGATGTGCCGCAAAAGTACGACGGCTACCCGCTCGGCCTGCGCGCCATCCAGCTTCCCGAGCCCGGCGTAGGCAGCTACTTCCTCACGCTCTTTGGCCGCTCGGATCGCGTGACCGCCTGCGCCTGCGAGCGCAGCGGCGAAGTCACGCTCCCGCAGCTCCTCCACCTCCACAACAGCGACGACCTCCAGCGCCAGCTCGCCGCCGACCAGGGCCGCCTCACCGCACTGCTCAAGGAACCCGACAACGCCAAAGTCACCGACGAGATCTTCCTCGCCACCGTCAGCCGTCTCCCCGGCGAAAAAGAGCGCACCGCCATCACCAGCGCGCTCGCCGCCGATGAGCGCACCGCCGTTTTCCGCGACCTATTCTGGGCGCTCCTCAACTCCAAGGAATTCGCCTTCAACCACTGACCTATGCTCGACATCTCACCCGGCTCCGCCCGTTCCCGCCTGTGCAACGGCCATTCGCGCCGCGACTTCCTGCGCGTCGGTGCGCTCACCCCGCTCGGCCTCTCGCTCGCCAGTCTGCTTTCGTTTGAGAAAGCGATCGCTGGTGCCGCAGCGCAGTCGCGCGCCAAGTCGGTGATCCTCGTCTATCTCGGCGGCGGCATTTCACACCACGACACCTTTGATCCGAAGCCCGACGCCGTGGAGGAAATCCGCGGCAAATACAAAACGATCCCGACCAACGTCACCGGCCTGCACGTCACCGAACTGCTGCCCGGCATGGCGAAGGTCATGGACAAGGTCGCGCTCATCCGCTCGGGCACGCACGAAAACGATCATCACGAAACGGCGACAAACTGGGTGCTCTCCGGGCGCTTCGGCTCGCCGTTCGGCGACTATCCGGCAATGGGCGCGGTGGTCGCGCATGAGACGGGATTTTCCGGCATCGTCCCGCCGTACGTGGCCGTGCCGAAGAACCCATCCTTCACCTGGGAGCTGGGCAAAAGCGCGTGGCTCGGCGGGCGTTACGAGTCCTTCAAATGCGGCGATCCCAACGACGCGAATTTCAAAGTGCGCGACCTTTCCAAGCCCGCCGAAATCACGCCGCAAGTGCTCGAGCGCCGTCGCTCGCTGCTCGCCGCCGTCGATCAACTCGCCGCGCGGGTGAAGGGCAACGACCAGATCGCGACCTACGACGAGTTCGGGCAAAAGGCCGCCGACATGGTGCTCTCGCCGCAGGCCCAGGCCGCCTTCGACATCGGCGCGGAGGACGCGAAACTGCGCGACGAATACGGACGCCACGAATTCGGCCAGAGCTGCCTCATGGCGCGGCGGCTGGTGGAAAGCGGCGTGCGTTTCGTGACGGTGAACAACGGCGGCTGGGATCATCACAAAAAGATTTTCGAGAGCCTCGACAAGAAAGTGCCGGCGTTCGACCAGGGCTTCTCCGCGCTCATCCGCGACCTCGATCAGCGCGGCCTGCTCAAAGACACGCTCGTCGTAGCGATGGGCGAGTTTGGCCGCACGCCAAAGCTCAACAAGGACGCGGGCCGCGACCACTGGGGCCGCGCCGGTTCGCTCATCTTTGCTGGCGCAGGCGTGCAGGGCGGGCGCGTCATCGGCGCGACGGACAAGAACGGCGCGTTCGTAACCGACCGCCCCGTGCGCCCTGCCGATGTCTGCTGGACGATCTACGAATCGCTCGGCATCGACCCAGCGAAGGAGCTGCGCACGCCGGAAGGCCGGCCCGTTTCGATCCTCGCCGAGGGCGGCGCGATCAAAGAACTCTACGCGTAAGCGATGCGTCTCCGCTGGCTGCTCGCCGTCGCGTTCCTCGTCGCTTACGCTCGCGCCGAGGACAAGAAAGCCGACGTCCCGCGCATCACCGCCATCTCCCCATTAGGCGTCATTCCCGGCCAGGAAGTGACGCTCAAAATCCGCGGCGTGAAGCTCAGCGGCGCGACGGAAGTTCGACTGGCTGGCGGATTGAAAGCCGAGATCAAGGAGAAGAAAGCCGCCGACGTGCCGAACGGTCTCGACGCCAAAGACGTGGGCGACACGCAGCTCGAAGCGAAGCTCACCGTCCCCGCCGGGCTGCCTGCCGGCCCTTTGTCCATCAGCATCGCCACGCCCGAGGGCACGACCGCACCGCGCGAGATACGCGTGCTCGATGCCGCGAATTACGCGGAGGAAAAGGAGCCCAACGGTGGGCTGCGCGAAGCGCAGCCCATTGAAATCGGCAAGACCGTGCGCGGCACGATTCAGGAGGACAAGGACGTGGACGTGTTTCAATTCACCGGCAAAAACGGCCAGCGCATCACCGCCGAAATCTTCGCCGCGCGCGGCACCTCCTTGCTCGATTCCGTGCTCACCCTGACCGACGCCCGCGGCCACATCCTCGCCGCCAACGACGACAGCGGCAGCCACGATTCCGCGCTCACCTGCCAGCTCCCCGCCGACGGCCCCTGCTACATCACCGTCCAAGACGCCCACGACCGGGGCGGCCCGTGGCACGGCTACGAACTCACGGTGAAGGAAGCGCCATGAAC
>JANXWQ010000392.1 GCA_025351065.1 Chthoniobacter sp.
ATGAGCCGCGCTTCCATCGCGGGCGTCCACGGCATTTCCGACCAAACGCTGGTCGGCTCGTCCATCAGCGTGTGGTGGTAGGTGGTGCCGTGGCTGAAGATGAAGCACTGCTTGCGATAGGCCGGATTCCAGTTCACCACCCGCACGCCGCGCGCCCGCGCCGCTTCGCCGATGAGGCCCTGCGGCACGTAGATGCCGTGGTTGAAACACGCCGCCGTGAAGCGGCCTTCCGCGAACAGCCGGTCCGCCGCGCAAGCCGTGAGAATCGCCGCCGCGAGGTAGCGCCGCAGCACCGCCTCGGCGACCGGCGTCTCGTCGAGCAAGCCCTTGGCAAAAAAGCGCAACGCTCCCGCCAGGGCATGCTCGCCGACGGCCATGTCGCGAAAACGGAACGCGGCGATTTCCGCGTGTGGCGTTTCCGCGGCGAGGCACGCGGCTTCGTCCTGCTCCTCGCGCGTCACCCAATCGCTGTAGCGATGCACCTTCAACCCCAACCCTTCGTACATCGCGCGCGCCGGCGGATAGCAGGCCGCGCACAAGTCCGCGGTCGGGCCGCGGCGGCCATACTCGGCGAGGTCGGTGAAATGACCGGTCTGCGCCATCTGGCAGGCGGGGAGAAATTCATCGCACAGCAGAATCTCCGCATGGGCCCCGCGCAGGGTCAGCGCCGCGGCGAGGAGCGACTCGGTGGTCGCTCCCGCGTAGAAGCCGCCCATGCTCGTCGCCACCAGAATCCGCGGCCCGCTTTCCGCCGCGGCGCGCGCCGCTGCCCAGCCGCGCGGATCGCGTCGCACAAGCGCCCGCCAATCGGTGTGATGGCTCGGCTCGCGACGGAGCAGAGCGGAAGCATGGGCTATGAGGCGTGCTAAAAAGGGCCGGGCCATCAGAACGGAACGGTTGCGCCGGTTTCGACATTCACGACCGGCAGGCCGCGCAGAATCTTCGTCTCCTCCTCGGGCGACAGCAGCATCAGCCGCCCGTCAGCATCGCGCGCCTCGCGGAATTTCGCGGCGACAAAAGCCTCGTCCGCAGTGCGCGCGGGCAACGCGGAGGACCGCAGACTTTCGCGGACAAAGAAGGCGTTGTTCCCCGCGCCGTTGCACCCGACGAGCGCGTAACCCTTGCTCTTTCCCAGCCGCGTCAGCGCGGCGAGAGACGCACCAAAGTAAATCTGCGACGGGTGCGCCTTGCGCCGTTCAAACGCGGGATCGTACGGAACCGTCACCGCGCGCTCCGCGCCGAAATGCGCGTTGTATTCCGCGATCACAATGGCCGGCTGCACTCCGTCGAGCGCCTCCCAAATCCAATAGTCATTCCCATCGAGGTCGATGGAGAGCAGCCCGATCTCGCCGCGCACGCCGTGGTCCGCGATGAGGCTGTTGATATTCTCGCGGGTGATGAAAGCGCAGACCGCGGTGAGATCGTGCTCCCACGAAATCGGGTCGGCTTTGATCGCGTCGATGCAACGCTGCCCGCCGTCGAGCACGAGACCGCTCCAGTTGTCGTGCCGGAGCAGAAAGCGCGTGTTGCTTTCGCGGTAGGTCTGCACGCCGAACTCGACAAAGACCGGGCGCGGGATGGGCACTTGCCGGATGAGAAACTGAATGAGCCCGTCTTCGTCCCATTGCGAAAAAACGCGGAAGCCATGCGCGGCAAAATCATCCCCGGCGGCGGCCCGCACCTGCCGCGCTTCGAGGCGTCCGAGCGTTTCCTGCATGCGTTCGAGGGTATGCCGGAGCTTGCCCACCTGCCGTGCGAGTTCTGTCACGGTGGTGAAGTGCGAGCGCACCGTTTGCAGGAGACTTCTCATCGGGGGTCGTGCGCTGCGAGCTGGCGCAGATGCTTGGTCTCCGGGGAATCGGCGGGGAGCCAGAGGACGTTTTTCGCCCGGTCGCCGAGCGGCTCGAAATGCCGCGGCTGCGCGCCGTCGGCCTCCGCGCGACGGCGGGACCACAGCTCGTCGAGCGGGTGTCGCAAAGCGGAGAAACCTTCGTAACCGCGGGCGCGCATCAGCGCGGCGATCGGCCCGAGTGCAGCGCCGGTCTCGATGTACACGCGCGGGACGCGGGCGGGAGTGAGGTGCTCGCCGAGTCCGGTGAGCACGGCGAGGTCATGGCCTTCGGTGTCGATCTTCAGAAAGTCGATGCGCTCGACGATGCCCTCGTCGAAAAGCGTGTCCAGCCGCCGCGTGCGCACTTTCACGGACTGGCCGGTCTGCACGGCGAGCGAATGGAGGCCGTCATGGGTTTCGTTGAGATAGAATTGCGCCTCGCCCTCCGCGTCCGAGGCGGCCCAGCGCAGCATCGTCGCGCGGTCGTCGAAGCCGTTGAGTTTGAGATTTGCCTCCACCGTTTCCTGCAACCGCGGATGCGCCTCGATGAAGAGCACGCAGGCCGAGCGGTAATGCAGCGCGAGCAGGCCCATGAGCCCGGCGTTCGCGCCGCAATCGACCATCGTGCCACCAAGCGGCAGCAGATTGCGGATCGTCCATTGCAGCGCCGGCTCGGCCAGTTCGTGAAACCAAAAAAGTGTGAGCTGGTTTGATTTTGTGAGGTCGAGCGCGAGGCGCAGGCCGGGCACGATCTCGACGGTCTGCCGCGCGCCGAGCGAGCGCGTGAAAAATTCCTGGAGTGTGTTGCGGCCAATCTGCACGCGGCAGTTGAGGTAGCTGCGGACGAGCCGGCGTGCGGTGCCGGCGTTCATGCCCCGGCCTCCTCGACGGCAGCGATGACGCGATCCTGATCCTGCTCGGAGAGGTCGTTGAAAAATGGCAGCCGCACGAGCCGCGCGCTCGCGTCCTCCGTCACGGGGCACTGCCCCGGCTCGCCGCCGAAGGTGCGGCCCATCCGCGAAAGATGCAGCGGCAGGTAGTGGAAGACGCCGAGAATCCCGCGGCTCCGCAGGTGCGTGAGCATCGTGTCGCGGCGTTCCGCAGTTGGCAGGAGCACGTAAAACATGTGGAAGGATTGGTCGTATTCCGCGGGCACGATGGGCAGGTGCGCGCCGGTGCGCCGCGCCCACGCGGCGAGCCCTTGCGCGTAGCGTTCCCACACGCGCTGGCGCTTGGCCTGGATGCTTTCGCGCGCTTCGAGCTGGGCGAAAAGAAACGCCGCCAGCAGGTCGGACAGTACGTAGCTGGAGCCGAGATCGACCCAGCTATATTTGTCCACCTGCCCGCGGAAAAAGCGG
>JANXWQ010000399.1 GCA_025351065.1 Chthoniobacter sp.
CCGCAAGGCAGCGCCCAACCACCACCCCAAACCCAACCCGAAAACCAACCAAAACTCTCATAGCAAGTGGCTCAAAGTTCGGGGGCAGGCCAATGCTATCTGCGCCAGTGTATCCGATCCACAAAGACTTGAGCTTCTTCATTCCACCAAGATACCTAAACCCATTGTCCGATATCCGGTGGCATCCAAACAGTTGAATAAATTCAAGATTTTCCATTTGACCGATTGCGGCAAGACCCGCGTCACCCACCTCACTGCATTCGTGAAGGTTAATCGATTTAACACTGGTCAACCATTTGATTTGCTGGAGACCAGCATCGTCGGTTTTGGTGTTGGCCATGTTGATTCCAACAATCGGCCTGCCAGGCACGTTGAGATCCCTCTCAATCTTCCCGCCGAGTTGATCGATAATGGCAAGGGCAATTTTCTCCTCCTGAGTGTTGGTGACGGTCTGCTTGGTGTTATAGCTGTCGCCGTTCTTCCGAGTGGCTAGGAAGATTGCCACAACGCCAAGCATGAGCAACGCGACGAACCCCTGGATGAGCATCTTGTGGCTGTTGCTGCTCTTGGTTTTGAGGGTGGTATCGGGCGAAGGGTGTCCGGGATTTACCGACCTCGCGCGGGGTTGGTTCGGCATCGCCATGGGCCGGCCGGCCGGGCTCGCGGGGCGAGGCCCTGTTTCGACTTCCGTCGCCCGCAGATCCTCATTATCTGGCGGCTGCGGCGTGGTGCGGATGCGGTCCACGTCGGTCTTCATTTCGCTGACCTGCTGGTAACGGCGCTCAGGCTCTTGTTGCATTGCTTTGAGCACGACTTCGTCGAGCCGGATATCCACATGCACGCGGTGGGAGGGCGGGGAGAAGGCACCGCGGGGGCGTTGGCCGGTGAGCATTTCGTAAAGCATCACGCCGAGCGCATAGATGTCGGCACGCCGGTCGCAGTGGTCGCCATGACCGTCGTGCTGTTCGGGAGCCATGTAATCGAGTGTCCCCATCCTGACGTTCGGGCCAGTGAGCACGGAACTCTCCTCCTTGATGGGGCGGGCAAGGCCGAAATCGGCGAGTTTCACCCGTCCATCGGTGGTGACCAGAATGTTGCCGGGCTTGATGTCGCGGTGGATGACGTCCTTGCTATGCGCGTAGTGGAGCGCGTCGCAGACCTGGGAGATGAGATTAAGCGCCTGGGCGGGCTCCAGGCCGGGGCCGCGCAGGATCTTGTGCAGGTCGGTGCCATCGACAAACTCCATGACGATGTAAAGGTGCCCTTCGTTCGTCTGGCCGAAATCGTAGATGCTGACGATCCCCGAATGCTGGAGCTTCGCGAGGGTGCGGGCCTCGCGGCGGAAGCGGGCGATGAATTGCTCGGCGGCGGCGATCTCCGCCGGGAGCAGCTTGATCGCCACGGTGCGGTCGAGCGCGGACTGGCGGCCGTTATAGACCGCGCCCATGCCGCCGCGGCCGAGCAGGCTCTCGATGCCATACTGCGGGAGCAGGCGGGCCACCTCCTCCGGTTCCGGGGGAATCCACGCGGTCTGGCCAGCGGACGGCTGCACGGTATCGAGCGCGCGGGCGAGAAGTTCCGCCGGGTCGAGCCCTTCGATCCCTCCGGGCGAGGGCGATTGCGGGGATGGTCCGGGCGATGGTTGGTCGGGATTCATGGTGGACCTCGGGTTGTTTTCTTTTTGTGTCGCACTCGCGCGGTGGCGTGAGCGCTTCTATCCAAGTGCTACGGAGATTTCGAGGCCGGGTTGCGAGGGATGCGGATTATTTTTTGCACGCACCTCCGCGCCGCGACTTACACACAGGCGAGCAGCTCGCTCAGTTCGCCCTTGATGTCCTCGGAGGTGGGTTCGTCGAGGGTCATTGCCACCTGCTCGAAGATCAGCTCCCGCCAGCGCTGGCGCAGGCGAAAGGCATGGTTTTTCAATGTGCCCATCGGCAGGCCAAGGCTGGCGGAAAGTTCCTCGTATTGTTTTTCCGGTTCCGCGCCGAAGCCGAGGAACGGACGGAGCGCATCGAAGAGGGCGGCCTTGCCTGCGGCGGCGAATTCTTCGCGCAGGAGCTGGAAGGAAAAGTCGAGCACGGTGAGCGCCCAGCGGCGTTGGAAAAGCCGGTCGGGTGTCACGTCATTCACGGGCTCGGCGGCGTAGGATTCCTCCGCCCACGCGGGATTGAAGCTGACGATCACGTCCGCGCCGCGTTTGAGGGCCATGTCGCGAGAATGTTCGTCGGCGATGAAGTTTCGGACGCAAGTGAGAAGAAAGCTGTGGAGCTTCCCCCTGGCGGGATCGGCCGTGGCGAGGATCCTTTTTTCAAGAAGCCGCGCGAAGAAGCCCTGCGTGAGATCCTCGGCATCGTGCGAGCCTTTTCCCGAGCGGCGAATGAAGGCGTAAACGGGATACCAGTATGATTCGCAAAGCGTGGCGAGCGCCTGCCGGGCCGCCGGATCGGTGCTGCTGGCGGCCTGCCGCACGATGGTCCAGCGGGTGGTTTGAAAGGAGCGCGGTGCGGTTGGGGCATTCATGGCTTCTGCAGAGGATTACGGGAATGAGCTGGATAGGTTGCAAACAAAGACTCGCGGGCTTGCATGAATGCCCCCCGCCGAGGCATGGCCGGGACTTTGTGCTTTGGGCGCGAAGCGTGAGCGAATAAGACGAGCCGAATGTTTGAAACCGCCCGACTCATCGCAAAACAAAAACGCACGCCCGCGCCATGAAGCTCTACCTCATCGCCGGTGAAGCCAGCGGGGATGCGCGTGGGGCGGAACTGATGCGGGCGCTGCACGCGCGCGATGCGGCTCTGGAATTTTTCGGCGCGGGCGGGCGCGAGATGCGCGCGCTCGGCGGCGAGCATTTCACCGACTGGGCGGACGAGGCCGTGGTCGGGCTGTGGGACGTGCTGAAAAAGTACGGCTACTTCAAAGCGCAGTTCGACCGCATGCTCGCCGACATCGCCCACGTGCAGCCGCAGGCGCTGGTGCTCATTGATTACCCCGGCTTCAACCTCCGCCTCGCGAAAGCGGTGAAGCGCGCGCTGCCCGCCGTCCGCATTATTTTCTACATCAGCCCGCAGGTCTGGGCCTGGCACCGCGGACGCATCCCGAAGATGGCGCGCTATCTCGACCTGATGCTGTGCATCTTCCCGTTCGAGCTGCCGCTCTACGCCGGGAGCGGGCTGCGCGCGGTTTTCACCGGCCACCCGATGCTCGATTCCCTCGCCGCGAAACGCACCGGCACCGCACGCGAACCCGACCTCGTGGGCCTCTTTCCCGGCAGTCGCGAAAAGGAGGTGCGCAAGATTTTTCCCGTCATGGTGCAAGCCGCGCAGCGCATGAAAGCCGCGCACCCCGAGTTGCGCTTCGAGGCCGCCGCCGCGTCGCACCAACTGGCCGACCGCATGCTCGCGACCATCGAGCAGCTCGGCGAAAGCGCAGACTTCTGCCACGTCACCGTCCGCGCCTCGCACGAGCTGATGCAGCGCGCCGCCGCGGGCATCGTCTGCAGCGGCACCGCCACCCTCGAGGCGGCGTTCTTCGGCCTCCCGCTCTGCATCGTCTATAAAGTCGCCGCGCTCACCTGGATCGTCGGCAAGCGGCTGGTCAAAGTCCCCTTCTTAGGCATGCCCAACGTCCTCGCCGGCCGCGAAATCGCCCGCGAGTTTTTGCAGGGCGAAGCCACGCCCGAGGCGCTGGCCGACGAGACCCTCCGCCTCCTCGCCGCCCCCGCTGCGCGCGCCCAACTCCAGCGCGACCTCGCCGCCGTCATCACCCAACTCGGCGACCAAGGCGCCGCCGAACGCGCGGCCGACGCGATCCTCGGCGAACTGACCGCAAATCCTCACCCGCGCTTTTAAGTCCGAAAGTCTGGCTGCTCTGGGCATCTAATTTCCCCGCACACGTTGCGGGCCGTGAGTAACGAGAAGCTGCGTTCGGGCAATTTTCTAAACGGACACATTCTGTGGCCCGTTGGTTGCCTAATACGTGACTGACTCAACGGCGGAGGCGTTTGCCCGCATGCGCCTACGCTGTTTTCGCCAGTTGGCTCTCTTCCGCTAGCACATACCGACGATTCCCCGTCGAAGCCGCTGCCATTGGAGGCTTGGAAAAAAAAGGCGGAGCGAAGAATGACGGCGTTGGTTTTACTTCACAGCATCCCCACCCGTTTCCGCACGATCCACTCCACCGTCAGCAGCAGCACGATCGGCACGAACCACCACCAGCTCTGCCACAGCACCGTGTCGCTTTCGACCACGCGCCCCTGGCTCATCGGCGCGAGCAGTTCCACGAGGCGGTCGATGTTTTCTTCGCGCAAATACTCGCCGCCCGTCACCGCCGACATTTGCCGCAGCAGGTCTTCATTCAGGCTGAGCTGCGTCAGTTCGCCGGTCTCGCGCAGCTCGACTTTGAATTCCGTCCGCGCCTTCGCATCGCGCTCGGCGATGGCCGCGGACTGCACCGAGACCTCGTAGCTCCCCGGCTCCAGCCCGGCGGTTTTGCCGCGGAAAAGTCCGCCCGTATTGTCGTCGGGCGCGAGGCGGATGGTCGCGACCTTTTTCCCATCGCGCGACAGCACCGCGTCCACGCCTGTGTTTGTCACCGGCTTGCCCTCGCCGTCGCACAGCCGCACGCGAATTTCCGCCGACTCGCCGGGCCGATAAGTGATCCCGCCCGCATCGAGCGACACGAATTTGTCCCGCACCGCGAACGGGATTTCCGCGATCCAGTTCCCGACCTGGTTCCAGTATTTCACATGGTATTGATCCGCGACCTCGAAGCGCCACCGCCACGAGTCATCGAACCCCTGGTAAAGCACCTTCCCCGCGCCGAACGCCCGCGCGACCACCGCCGGAATCTTCTGCCCGCCGGCCTCCGCCTCGACCAGCACCTCCGCGCCGGCGAGCGCCGTCGCGCCCGAGAGCCAGTGCGGCGGCGGCAGATGACTCCACACCTCCGCGTTCTGCGATTTGTCCGCCGCGAGCGCAAACGCCGCCTGCCCCGCCGCGCGCTCCGTCAGCGCCACTTTCGTGATGCCCTCGCGCACGCCCGCGCCTTTCCACTCGACGGGAAAAAGCGGTGCCACCGGCGTGTCAGCGTACTCCTTGAGCCGCTGCCGCGCGCCGTCGATGAAGACCACCGCGCCGCCCCGGTTCGCCACGAAATCCTTGATCCACTGCAACTCGTCGCCCTTGAAAATCGCGCGCGGAATTTCGCCGAAAATGATGAGGTCGAAATTTTGCAGCAGGGCCGGATCGTTCGGAAACTGCCCGGCCTTGTTCCCGCGCACAAAGCCAGGCTCACCGACCGCGGTGCCCGCGATGACCGTGCTCACCTCCCACTGCTCATCGCGCTCAAACATGTTGCGCAGATACCGCGTCTCCCAGCGCGGACGCCCGTCGAGCAGCAGGATGCGCCGCCGCTGCGTGACCGCGCGCAGCCGCAGACTGCCCGCGTTGTTCGACAACTCGCGGTCGCCCTCCGCCGCCGAAACGCTGACTTTCAAATCGAGCGGCACGGCCGTCATCGCCACGTCGCTCTGCTTGTTTTTCATCCGCTCCTTCACCTGCTCGCTGATCGGAAAATCGAACGCCACTTTCCGCACATTGCTGCCATCGGTCACGAGCTGCTGCTGCCACAGCACCTTCTCGCCGTCCTGCACCGTGACGGTAAAAGGCAGCCCCGCCGGCATGTCGTCCTTGAGCGTGATGGTGCCGCGGATGCGGTCTTCAAAAAACACCGACTCCGGCCCGTCCACCCGCATCACCGCTAGATCGCGCGGCTTCACCTGGCTGCCAAATCCGACCGTGAAAACCGGCATCCCGCGCCCGGCCAGCAGCTTCGCCACTTCCACCGGCGATTCACCTTCATTGTGCTGCCCGTCGCTGAAAATCACGACCGCGCCGCGCTCCGCCTTCTGCTCCTCGCCGCCGCTGTTCTTGATGCCCGTCGCGAGGTTCGTCATGTCGCCCTCCGGCTTCGGCAACGCCAGCGGCAGGCTCGAATCCTTGCCCGTCGGCTGCCAGATTTTCTTCGCCTCCGCGCCTTCGAGATCGAGCAGTTGCACGTCGTAGTTTTCGCCAAATCGGCCGAGGAGTTTCTGTTTTTCGCCCTCCAGCAGCATCGCCTGCAAACGCTGCATCCGCGGCATCGCGTCGAACTTCGCAAAGGCCGCGCGCAGCGGCGAGTTCTCGCCCGCCGCGAGTTCGCCCACGCGGATTTCAAATCGCTCGCGCAACTCCGCCTGCCAGCGCCCGGCGACTTCGCCGAGCCGCGTCAAATCCGCAATCGCACGGGCCCGCTCATCGAGCTGCCGCATGTCGCGCCCGGCGATCTCGCGCGCGGGTTCGGTGAGTTCTTTCGCGAAGGCATCGAGCCGCGCCGGATCGCCGCCCGACTTTGCCAACGCCTCCCTCGCCGCGCCCGTCTTCGCCGCAAAATTCTGCGTCAGCTTTTTCCAATCCTCCGCCGCCGCGCCCTGCGCCAGCTTGGCTTTCGCCGCCAGCGCCTGGGCATCGGCGAGCGCATCTCCGGCCTTCGGCAAATCCATTGGCATGACGCCGTCGCGCAGCAACCCGAGCCTTTGGAGGATGAGGATTTTCCGCCCCGCGTCCATCGACGGATCGGCCAAGCCCATGCTCTTCGAGCCATCGACAAACAGCAGCAGCCGCGAGAGTTGCCCGATTACTTTGCGATGATGCAGCACCGGCCCCGCGAGCATCAGCACCAGCATGATGACCGCCAGCGCCCGCAGCGTCGGCAGCAGCCAGTTCACCCACCCGCTGACGCGCCCGGTCTCGCGCCGGTAGAAAACCCACGCAACCACTCCGAGCGCCAACGCCGACCCCACGCCAACCCACCACGGCCAGTCGCCGACGAAACGGAGCGAGGTTTGGACGCGCTCGGTCATCATTCGCGCTCCGCCATGGCGGCCTTTGGCTTGGATTTTTCCGCCGAACCCGCTGCGCCAGGACCGAAGTTCAGCCCACCCACTTTCGTCCGCACCCGTGCGAATTTCTGCTGCAGGAAAAGCTCCAGAAACACCAGCACCAGAATCGCCCACAGCAGCGGACGCCACATTTCAAAGCCAAACCGGCGCGTGTGGTCGAGTTGCCGGTATTCCGCGCCGCTGTGGACGAGCGAGACGCCGTGCGCTTTAGCAAAATCCGCGATCTCTTTGTCCGTCAGCTTTTGCAGGTCCGACTCGCGGCGCGAAGCGTTGACGACGTAATATACTGGCGAGCCGCCCGGCGGGTTCAGCGTGTAGAGGCCGGGCCGCTGCGTCTTGCCGAATTCCACCACGCCGCGTTCGCCTTTCTTCACAATCGCCACCTCCGCCGGCGTGCCGTCCGGCGCGATGATCGTCCCCTTTTTGCCTGCATCCGTGACCGGGAGAAACGCGACGATCGGCTTGCCCACATCGAGATTGCGCGGCGGATAAACCGTGGACGCGAGATAGACCGAGAGCCGCTGGAGCAGCGGGAGATAAAACGGGCGCATCGGCAGATTGCTCCAGTCGGCATCGACCGGCACCGCGCACTCGATCACGCGGCCATCGCCGAATTGCTTCTCCACCAAGAATGGATCGCCGCTGTCGAGCCGCGCGAGCGTCGTCGTCGCGGGTGCACCGGTGGTGGGACTCGCCTGCTCTTTCATGCGGAACCACAGCTTGATCCCGGCGTCCGCGAGCGTGCCGTTGCGCGGGTCGTTGAAGATGTCGAGCGCCGGATGCTCGAAGCGCTGCGAGACGATGCCCACCGACGGTGCGCCCTCTTTTTGATCGCCCGCGAGCGCGCCGAGCGAGAGCGGCAGCAGGCCCTTGCCGTCCTTGAGCAGCGCGCTGTTGTACCACGCGGTGTCGCTCCGATTGCCGGGAAAAATCAGCAGCCCGCCGCCGCCGCGGACGAAGTCCTCCAGTGCGCGAAGCTGATCGTCATTGAGCTTGCGGACATTCGCCAGAATCACGACCGCAGCATCCGAGATCGCTTTCGCGCTCAGGTCGTCGGCCTTCGTTACTTTTGTCGCGATGAGGTCGGCGAGTTCCACCCGCGCCGCGCTGTACGGCTGGAGCGCGATCTCGGCGAAATCGACCTCGCCTTTCAACGGCTCGCTGCTCGGGTCGCCATCGACGAGCAGCAGCGGCACCTTGTCGCGCACCGGGATGCTCGCGAGGTAGCTGTTGTCCGCCTTGAGCGCATCGGCGTCGGCGATGATCTCGACCACATGCGAGCCCGGCGTGTCGAAGGCATGCGAGAAAAGCACCTGCCCCTTTTCGTGCGGCCCTAGATTGATCTGCGACACGGATTTTTCCTTGCCGTCGGCTTTGAAATAAACGCGCAGATCGTGATATGGCGCATCGCCGAAATTGCGCAGGTTCGCGCGGATTTGAATCTTCTGCCCGACGCCGACCATGAGCCGCGAAAACTCCAGCGACTCCACGGCAACGTTGTCCTTCACCTCGCTGCCGGTGTCGAAAAAAGTGATCTCCGGCGCGATGGGCAGCGCCTTCAGCCGCGCGATCATCTGGCCGAGTTGCGCGTCCTCGGTCGCCTCGAAACTGATGCGCTGAAAATCCGTCATCACCACGAGATTGCGGCTCGACTCGTGCATCTGGCCGAAAATGCCTGCCGCCAGATCGAGCGCCGCCGGCACCGTCGCCGCGCCGAATCCGGCGTCCGTTTTTTGCAGCGCCTGCGTGAGTCGCGCGAGGTCGTAGGTCGGCTCGTCTAGCAGCGGAGCACCACCTTCGCCCATGAGCACGACCTGGGCATCAGAGCCGATCTTGAGTTCGCTGATGATCCGGCCCGCCTCGTCGCGCGCGATGGAAAAATTCGTCGCGCCCGCGCGGCTGGCCTCCATCGAATAGCTGTTGTCGAGCAACACCACGGTCGAGGTCTTCGCCTCGCCCATCAGCTTCTGCGCGCCTTTCCACACCCGCCGCGCCATGCACAGCGCGAGGATCGCCGGGATCGCCGCGCGGATAATGAGCAGGATGATCTGCTCGATTTTCACCCGCCGCTGGTTCGTGCGGATGACCGCCTCCAGCAGGTGCATCGCGCCCCATTTCACGACTTGGAAGCGGCTCTTGTGGAAGAGGTGGATGATGATCGGAATCGCCAGCGCGGCGATGCCGGCGAGGAGGGCGGCGTTGAGGAAAGTCACGCGACTACCTCCACGAACGGTTTTGTTTTAACGCAGAGACGCAGAGGCGCAGAGGACGC
>JANXWQ010000414.1 GCA_025351065.1 Chthoniobacter sp.
GCCCTGATGCCGCGCCGGCAGAAAGCCGCTGCCCCACAGGTGCGACCCGAGCGGCTGCCCGCCTTTGCCGTTCGTGATGAGCACGACGAACGACGGCAGGTTTTCATTTTCCTGCCCCAGCCCGTAGCTCAGCCACGCGCCCATGCTCGGACGTCCGGCGATCTGCGAGCCGGTCTGGAAAAAGGTGACGCCCGGCCCGTGGTTGATGGCCTCGGTGAACATGGAGCGCACGATGCAGATGTCGTCGGCGATGCCCGCGGTGTGCGGCAGCAGCTCGCTGAACCACGCGCCGGATTTCCCATGCTGCGCGAACTTGAACGGCGAGCCGACGAGCGGGATCGACGACTGATTGCCCGACATGCCCGTGAGCCGCTGCCCGCCGCGGATCGAGTCGGGAAGCTGCTCGCCGTTCCGCTGGTTGAGCACCGGCTTGTAGTCGAAAAGGTCGAGCTGCGACGGCCCGCCCGACATGAACAGGTAGATGATGCGTTTCGCTTTCGGCGCAAAATGCGGCTGGCCCAGGACGCCGTGATCCGCTGCGGCGACGGCGGATGATTTCAGCAAATCGGCGAGCGCGATTCCGCCGAGGCCCATGCCGAATCGGTTGAGAAATTTCCGGCGGTTGAACAGGAGGTCGAGGTCAGGGTTCATGGCGGTTCAGCGTTTCACGACGGAGGCGTCGTGGTTCATCAAGGTCTGCGCCAGCACCGTCGCGGCGGCGGCGGCGGGCGGGGGAATGTCGGCGGCGGGCTGGGCGTTGCCGGTCTTGAGCAGCGCGGCGGCTTCGTCGGGCTTCGCTTGAAAGTGCGCGAGCTGTTCGCGGTAAAGCTGCTGGACGATTTCGCGCTCGCGCGCATCCGGCGGACGGCTGAGGCAGCGGAGAAAGCCCTGCTCGATCATCGCGGCCACGTCGCCGTTCGCGTCGCGGTGCAGCTTCTCGCCGAGCACGCGGGCGGCTTCGACGTATTGCGTGCCGTTAAGGAGGATGAGCGCTTGCAGCGGCGAGTCGGTGCGCTCGCGTTTGGCAGCGCAGACGGCGCGGCGCGGCGCGTCGAAGGCGATCATCGCGGGCGGCGGGCCGGTGCGCCGCCAGTTGGTGTAAACGCTGCGGCGATAGACGTCGCCCGGCGTGGCTGGTTTGAAGGCCTCGCTCATTTCGTACGGATTCACCGGCGGCCCGCCGACTTTTTCGCTGAGCAGACCGGCGGCGGAGAGCGCGTTGTCGCGGATCATTTCGGCGCTCAGCCGGAAGCGTGGACCGCGCGCGAGCCATTCGTTGTCTGGATCGTCGGCCATTGTTTTTTCATCGCCGAAGCTGCGCTGACGATACGTGCTGCTCATCACCATCGACTTCATCAACGCCTTCGTATCCCAACCGCTTTGGATGAAGCGCAGCGCCAGCCAGTCGAGCACTTCCGGGTAAAGCGGGCGCGCGCCCTGGCTGCCAAAATCCTCGGCGGTCTTCACGAGCCCGCGCCCAAAGATGCTTTGCCAGAAACGATTCACGAGCACGCGCGCCGTCAGCGGCTGCTGCGGGTCGGTGAGCCATTGCGCGAGGCCGAGGCGGTTCTTCGGCGCGTCCGCGCTCCAAGCCGGAAGCGCGGAAGGCGTGCCCGCGTGGACTTCGTCGCGGTGCTGATCGTACTGCCCGCGGAAGAGCGTGTAGGCTTTCTTTGGCTGCGGCAGTTCGCGCATGACCATCATTTCTTTGAGGCCGTCGGCAGCTTTCACCACCTCGCCACGCGCGGCTTTCACCGTGTCGAGCTGCTTCGCGTAGTCGGCATCAGCGGTCCCGAGGAAATACTCACGCAGCGCTTCGCCGGTGTCTCTGGCGAGCAAAGTGTTCGCCGCCGCCGCATCGGCCGTCGCGAGTGCTTCGAGCCGTGTCAGCTCGCGACCGAAGACGCGAAACTCGTCAATCGCGCCGCCCTTAAAGCCGCGGTCGCGGAACCGCTCGCCGAGCGCAATGTTGTCGCCGCCACCACCGGTGATGTCCTTGGTCAGCGCGTCCTTGATGACCTCGACCGGCGCGAGTCGGCCATTCACGTAGAGCCGCAGGCCCGCGGCGCGGCTGCTGCCGTCGCTGGTCACGACGACGTGCGTCCATGTGTTCAGCGGCAGCGCGTCTTTGGCGCGGATTGAAATAGCGTTGCCCGGCCAGAAATGGATGAGCGACCATTTGAGCCTGCCCTCTTCAATGAGCAGTTCGTAGCCGCGGCTCGCCGCATCCGTCCACGCGCGCGAGCGATGAAAGACCACGGCGCGCTCTTTTGCGTCCGGCGTTTTCAGCCAGAGCGAAACGCTGAACGGCTCGTGGCGGTGAAAGTTTCCCACCGGCAAATCCACGGCATCGTCGCCGGTGAATTCCACGGCGTTGCCGACGCGCCCTGGCACCAGCTTGTTTTCGCCGTGCAGCGTGGCGGGCTGCTTTTGGTCCATCCAGTTGGCGAGCTGGCCGGCTTCCAATGACTCGAAACCAAAGCCCGCGAGTTCGCCGGGGATCTTTACTTCGATGGGACGGGAGGCGACCCAGGCGACGAATGGGTCGCGCTTTGCGTCGCGCAAGGCCGCGAGCTTTTTTTCCTCGTCCGCCGTGGTCTGCTGAAGCGCGGCGAGGCGTTGCTTGGAGGGGGCGTCCGCGAGGGCTAGCACGGGCGTGGGCGGGGACTCGGTGAAGTAAGAATACAGCCCGGCTTCGTCGATGTTTTGGAAGATCGAAAAGAGCTGGTAGTAGTCCTTGTGGGTGATGGGATCGAATTTGTGATCGTGGCAGCGCGCGCACTCGAAAGTAAGTCCGAGGAAAGTGGTCGCAAAGGTCTGCACGCGGTCGGCCACATACTCGACGCGGTATTCTTCCTCGACGCTGCCGCCTTCGGTTTCCTGCTGGTGCAGGCGGTTGAAAGCGGTGGCCAGAATCTGCTCGTCGGTGGCGTTGGGTAGCAGGTCGCCGGCGAGCTGCCAGGTGATGAATTTGTCGAACGCGAGGTTGTCATTGAACGCGCGAATAACCCAGTCGCGCCACGGCCAGACTTCGCGCTCGCGATCCACTTGGAACCCATAGCTGTCGGCGTAACGCGAAACGTCGAGCCAGTCCACAGCCATGCGTTCGCCGTAGCGCGGCGAGGCGAGCAGCCGGTCCACGAGCCGCTCGTAGGCACCGGGCGCGGCGTCTTTGACAAAGGCCTCGATTTCCGCGGGTGTGGGCGGCAGCCCGGTAATGTCAAAGCTCACGCGCCGGATGAGCGTGTGGCGGTCAGCCTCGGGCTGCGGCTTGAGCCCGCGCCCGGCGAGCGCTTTTTCCACGAGCGCGTCGAGGCCTGGCGCGTCCACGGGTTTGAGCGAATTGAACGACCAATGTTTTTCGTACACCGCACCCTCGGCAATCCAGCGGCGCAGGGTCTCGATCTCGGCGGGGGCGAGCGGCGCGAGTTTCGATTTCGCCGGTGGCATGTGCTCCTTCGGCGTCGTGCTGAGAATGCGTTTGATCATTTCACTTTCATCCGGCTTGCCCGGCACGATGGCATCCGCCTCGACCGCGACCTCGCGCACATCGAGCCGCAGGTCGGCCTCGCGCTTTTTCGCGTCCGGCCCGTGGCAGAAAAAACATTTGTCCGAAAGGATCGGGCGCACATCGCGGTTGAACTTCACGGCATCCGCCGCCTGCGCGGAAAATGACAGCGCGAGCGCGGCGGCGAGCAGCAGATGCAATGACTTCATGGGTGGCGAAAAAATCGGCGCGAGTGTGCCTTTGTCCAACCCGCGACCATTCATACTACTTTGGCACGGCGTGCGGAATCGTCAGCGTCTGCCCGGCGCGCAGCTTGCGCTCGTCGGCGATGTGATTGGTCGTTTTCAACGCGGCGACGGTCACGCCATAGCGGCTCGCGATAACCCCCAGCGTCTCGCCTTTCGCCACGACATGCGTGGCACGGTGCGCCGCGGGGCTTGGTTCAGGTGCAAGTTTCGCCTGGCTCGCGGGAGCTGGCGGCGTGACCCCGGGCCGGCGGGTTGTCGCATAGGTTTGCAGCGCGGGATCGATCTGCACAATCTTTGCGGCCAGCCGCCGGTCAGCCTCCTCATAAGCGGCGCGCACCTTGGGATCCCGCAGCGCGATTTTTCGCACCTGCTGATACTCCTGTTCCTGGCTGCCGGCAGCGGCGGGCAGCGATAGGGGTGCGGCGAGCATGGCGATGGGTAAAATAAGAAGCGCTTTGAACATCCGCTACGCATTAGCGTCCGCGAGCGGCAGAGCAAGCGAGATTTGAGCGGCGCATCTCCCGGCTTGAACCGGCCCAGCATGCCACTTACACCAGCCGTGCGACTAACCATGTCTTTGCCCAAGTTTCTCCTGGCTCCCACAAAATCGAAGCCCCGACGGCCCGTTATGACCGGGGTAACTGCCGCCGCATGGGCCAGGGTCGCGGCGGCGCTGCTGCTGCTGGCGGCCTTGGGTTCGTGCAAAAAACAACCCGAGCCAGACGCCGCGACCGCCGCTGCAACCGCCGCGCCCGCGCTGCCGCCTGACGAACCGGCAAGTGACGCTGAACGCGCCAAGCGGGCGCGGGCCGCCGCGCTGGAGTCAAGGGAAGCGACCAAGCGGGCGGTCGAGTTTGCGCAAAGCGCCGCCGCCGCCGCGAAGAACGCCGCCGCTGCCGCGCAGCGCGCTGCCGAGGCGGCGGACGCGGCGGTTGAGGCTATTAGGAAAATCCCGCCGGCGCCGTCAGCCACGCCGAGGCCGAGCGCGCCTGCGGGAAAGTAGTCAACCGCGCGCGGCCACGCCCGCGCGATAACCGGAAATTACTTTTGGCACCTGCTCTCACCGTTCCGCGTTTGCGGTAAGAACCGGAGCGGCAGGGGATAGCTTCGCGGGCCAGCCAGCGATGAGCCGGCATAAAAAAACGTCCGGCACAGGACAGAGCCTGGGCCGGACGGTGTGGTGGGTAAAGAGTTAGCTGGCGCGGGTTACTTTTTGGCGTTGGCCCAGCGCTTCTTGGCGGCGGCGACCATCTTGGCGCGGGCTTCAGGGCTGACCACGCGCTTGGCTTTGGGAGCCTTGGGCGCCTTGGCCGGTTTCTGCGCTTTCGCGGTCGGAGCGGGCGCACCCTTCTTACGGGCCTCCCAGCGGGCCTTCATCGCGGCGGCCAGCTTGGCGCGACCTTCGGGAGTTATGCCGCGCTTTTTCTTCTCCGGCTTGGCGGCTGGAGCCGCGCCACCTTTGCGCAGCGCCCAGCGGGCGCGCTGTGCAACTGCCATTTTCGCGCGAGCCTCGGGGGAGACTGTGCGCTTGCCCTTGCGGGTCTTGGCGGGGGCCGCAGCAGGCACGGCAGCCGATGAGCTGCCGCCGAGAACGGCCGCGAGTTGCGATTGCAGCGCATCGATCTGCTCGGTGATGGCGATGGCGCGTTTTAGTTGGTTGAGGGACGGTGTGTGGTTGGACATGGGAGAGTGCTATAACGGCACGAGCCAATGCGTCAATACTATTTAACAGACCTTTTTACTATTCTATTGCCCTCAAGTCTGCCCGACCTAGGATCACGCCATACCTACACCCGAAAGACCCGCCGCCAAGAAAACCGCCAGATGCAAACCCAATGCCGCGCTGATGAAGCCGGTGCGGCTCGGCTACACCAAGAGGAACAAGCTCCAGGCTGCGCAAAAGCGCACCAACATCTATGCCGATGCCGCGCTGAAGGTGGTCTTCAACGGCAAGAAGACGGTGACGATGTTTGAGATGACCAAGCTCATCTCGGGACACGTCAAATAACAGCCGTCCGCTGATTCGGCTGACTGGCGTCGGCAGTTGAAAATCGGTGACGCAACATGCGATCCGCCGTGTAGCTGCGAGGCGATGATCGTGCTGGAATGTGCGCCCCAGGCGCAGCATCCTCCGCGCGATGAAGACTTTTCCCGCCGCACTGCTCGCGCTGTTTCTCTCCGCCACGCAGCTCTCCGCCGCCGACGCGCCGCCCACGCTCTCGCTCGCCCGCGAAGACCACTGGCTCATCGTGCGCGGGCCGCAGATTCCGGGCGGGGAAATCCGCACCAACTATCTCGAAGCCTACTGCCGCGCGGCCTCGACTGACGCCGACTGGGTCCAGCACACCGTCATCGCCCACACCAGCGAAGTGCTTTCCTTAAGTGCCGATGGCAAGATCTTGCGGCTGCGCGATACGCTGGCCGACGGCGTCATCGTCGAGCACATCATCACCGCTGGGGACGACGCCGTGGATTTCCAACTCACGGCCCGCAACCCCACGGAAAAGGCATCCGAGGCGCATTGGGCGCAGCCGTGTGTGCGGCTCAGCGCGTTCACGGGTTTCGATGAAAAGACCGCCGCCAGCGCGACAGACTATCTCCCGCAGTGCTTTGTCTTTCTCGAGGGCAAACTCACGCGCCTGCCCACACCGCAATGGGCCACGCAGGCGCGCTACACGCCGGGCCAGGTGTGGTGTCCCAGGAATGTCCCGCGCACCGATGTGAACCCGCGGCCCTTGAACCCGCTGGTGCCGAGCCACGGTCTTATCGGCTGTTTCAGCGCAGACGGGAAACTCATCTACGCCTCGGCCTGGGAGCCGTATCAGGAGTTATTCCAAGGCGTCGCGCGCTGCCTGCATGCCGACTTCCGGCTGGGCGGCCTCGCGCCGGGGGAGACGAAAAAGATTCGCGGCAAAATGTATCTCGTGCCCGCCGATGCCGGCGCGCTCCTCGCGCGTTACGCCAAGGACTTTCCCGAGCACGGGCGCTAAGGCCGCGCCGGCTCAGTCCTTCGTGTCCCACGCCACCACGACACCGTCATCAAGCGTCACCTTGAGTCCGAAACGGTTCTTGCCCACGGGCCGGTATTTCCACACTTCCTTGCTTTTGGTCTTTAGGACTTTCTGATCGATGTCCGCCGGCGTGCCGAACGATTCGCGGAGCTGCTCCGCCGTTTCGCCCTGCCAGACGACCTGCTGCATGATGTGCCGCGCGATTTCGGCATCGCCGTATTTTGCCGTCAATTGCTTGCGCCGCTGGAGATAGGCCCACAGCGCGACGGCACAGACGAGGACGACGGCTCCGGCAAACAAGGCGAGGCAGGTGGAAAGGTGCATGGCTGCCAGCATGCCTAACATGGCTGGCGCAAAAACCGCGCGCTGAAAATTTGCCCGGTAGAAATCCGCCGTGCCTCGGGCCGCGCGGATGGGGGACTGGCTCTGCGCATTTACCAACTCGGATGGGAATCGGATCTTTCGCTCGACGGGCACCAAAGAAAAAACAGGCCCAGGAAATCTGCCAGGCATGGGACAAGACTGCGCGGCTCGCGAAGAAGAGCGGGCTGACACCGGACGCCGCGCGCGAAATCATCGCGGACGGTGTGGCAGACGTCTTCGCCACCGCGATGCGCGAGACTATTCCGAGCGGGACGGTGTGGTTGTGGTGCAAGATGTGGCTTAGCGAACCACCGTTTTTCGAATCAACCGATTGTGAATGTTGAATTTTCCGAAACGCCCAAGATCCGATCGTTGCGTGCTGCTGACGACGGGACCGCGCCCCCGGAGCTTTCAACACTATTCAAGAAAATGTCTGAGAAGGAGATCCGTGCTTTGATTGCAGACCAGGTGCCGAGCTTACAACGGAATTCGGTTACGGTAAGCGGCGGCGACGCGCTATAATCACACTGCTATAATACCCGCAGGATATGTCGCGTGACGCTCGCAATATAAGCGCCGATTTCCCCGTAATTTGAAGGCGCTAATAACGGCACCTCGATCCGCTGCCGGTAATGTGGTGGACTGACGGGATATTGAATGCCCCGGCGGTGGCACGGCGCCCATGACCATGATGTTGGCGTGACTCTCTTCCACATTGATTTTTGCCCGGCACTTCCCTGGCATCCTGGAGCATCCCCTAGGCACCGAGTGATCAGCCCACCGCATTAATGGCGCTGAGCCACGAGCCATTGTGAATACTCCGGCTGCTGCCAATATCCCGGCGATCATCGCCACGCCGAGCAGGAGCGCAATGAGCACGTTTCCCGACTGAGGATGAGCGACCGCTGATAGACGACGGTCTTGACGGCATGCATCGCCAAAGCCGTCACGACCGCGCTCGCGATATTCTCCCGGCGCAGTTCACCGCATGCCCTACAGATCGCCCGGGCCGGCTTGCATCTGGGCGCGCCGGCGGCAGATGGGGCAGTTGTCGCCGGGCGTGGTGTGGAGGAGCTGGCCGAGGTCAGGCGGCACCGCGCCGTCGCCCGCGGGCAGGGTGATGCCGTAGAGCCGCATGGCTTTGGTGCGGCACCACGGGTTGCGAAGGGCGCGGAGTTTGAGTTCGCTGTCGGTGGCGATGGCAAAAGTTTTCGCGGGTGCGAGCATGCGCAGGATGCCGAGGGCGTCGATGGCCTGGATGATTTCCGCCGGTGTCGGGTGCGTGGAATCAGGTGGCTCGCCGGCGCGGGGTGCCGCGAGGAATTGCTGCCACTGGGCAAAGGTGACGTCTTCGAGAAAGGCGAGCGTGGCGAGCTGCGCGGTGGCTTTGGGCGCGTCGGGTTTGTCGGCGAGAAATTTCAACAGTTCGGCGAGGCGCGGTTCGGTGTTGGGGGTCGCCTGATACGGCTGCGAGGTGCCGCCGTTCTTTGCCGAGAGCGCGACGACGGGCAGCGCTACCTCCGCCGCGGCGTGCGCGGCGACGGGGAGCTGCGCGGCGCGCAGGACGATGACCCGGTCGCCGCCCGCGCGACTCGCCGCGATGAGCCCGGCGGGAATCGCGACGCTCACCGGCGTCGCCGACGGATTGCTCACCGTGAGCGCGAGCTGGTCACGCCCGTTACCCACCCATGCATATTTCAGATCCGCTCGCATGAGCGGCTGCGCGAGCGGGAGCGCAGCGGGCTCCTCGCTGCGTGCAATATTTCCGCATGTCCAGAGCGCGGCGAGGGCGAAAGAGAGGAGATTTTTCAAAGCGAGCAAGCGCGGAAGATTCGCGCGGTCACGCCATTCCGCAAACTGCCCGGCTTAGGCGCGCGTGCAAAACCCTTGGCATTATCGCCTGTCAAAATAGGATCGCCCGGAAATTATGAAAACATTCAGCTCCGTTCTCCCCCAAATGGTTTCGCTCGGACTGGCATTGCTTGTCGTCGGCAGTGGCTGCTCGCTGTCGCCCCGCTTCAACCAGCGCCAGGATGGCAATCGGGCGTTCATCGCCTACTGGCCTCCGGTCGAAAGCAACGGGAAGCTGAGGCTGGCGGTGAAGGACAACATCGACATGAAGGGCAGGGTGACATCGGCCGGCTCGGAATATCTCGCGAAGAACAGAGCGCCGGCCGCGGCTGATGCGCCGTGTCTGGCGATCGCGCGGGAGCGCAATGTGTACATCGTCGGCAAAGCGAATATGAGCGAGTTCGCGATTTCCCCGTCCGGCTTCAATCAATACTTCGGGACGCCGCCAAGTCCTCTGGCCCGGTGGCGAAAGCTGATTCCTGGAGGTTCGTCGTCTGGCTCAGCGATGGCGGTTACGAGTGGTCTGGCGGACGTGGCTTTCGGCACGGACACCGCCGGTTCCATCCGCGCGCCTGCCGCTTGTTGTGGCATTGTCGGGCTGAAAACAACATTTGGCTTGGTTCCTTTGAAAGGAGTTTTTCCGATCGACCCGAAACACCTCGATACGGTGGGCCCGATGGGAAAAGACATCGCCCATACCGTGCAGGGAATGGAACTTCTTCAGGGCGGTTTTGCCTCGCGCTACGCGGCGGCGCGCGCGGCGAAACCTTCCGCCGCAGGCATTCGGGTCGGACGCCTGCGGCTCAAGGGCACGGGTCGGAAAATCGACGAAGCTGTCGATCGCTCTCTCGCCCAGGCGGGATTTCAAGTCATCGAGTTGGGGGACCGGGTGAGGGAGCAATGGGAGCAAGCAAACAAGGATGGCGATCGGGTTGCCGCCGGCGCCGCCTGGATTAGCGACCACAAATATTTCGACAAACCCGGCGTCAGCGCCGCCACGAAGTCGGTCCTACTGGTCGGTAAACTCTCCTACGAAACCGGCTATCGGAAGTCTCTCGCGAGGAGAGCCGAGTGGCAGCGGACGTTGCGAAAGGTTTTTGGAAAAGTGGACTTCATCGCGCTGCCCACCATCCAGTCAACGCCGCCGCTGCTTCTGCCGAGTGCGAGAACTGGCACCCTGGAAATACAAATGATCCTCCTGCAAAACACAGTGCCGGTGAACTTGGCGGGAAACCCGGCACTCGCAGTCCCGATCCCGCTGCGGCATTCGAGTGTGCGGGTCACGAGCCTCCAATTGGTCGGATCACCGCGCAGTGAGGCAGGCCTGCTCAATGCGGGCCGATTGGTGGAAGCGGCGGTGAAGAAGGAGTGAGTGCGAAAACATCCCGCGCCCGATGAGGCCAACGGGTGGTCCAATCGCGAATCAAGATGCGCAATCCTGTTTCCGACGTCGAAAAAACCATGCGCCCCGCCTTTCTCCTCCACGCGCTGCTGGCCGCGGCGGCGCTGGCTTTCGCGAGCACCGGGTTCGGTGCGGATTCGGCGGACGAACTGATCCGCAAGGGCGATGTCTTTTATGGCAAACTCCAGCCCGCGGAGGCGCTGAAGTTTTATCTTCCGGCGGAGGAACTGGACTCGAACAACGCGCGGCTGCTGGTGCGCATCGCGCGGCAGTACCGGCATCTCATGAGCGATGCCTCGAAGCGCGACGAGAAGGTGCGGCTCGGCAACGTGGCGGTGGATTATGCGAAGCGCGCGGTGGCGCTCGCGCCGAATGATCCCGAGGCGCAACTCGCTTTGGCGATCAGCTACGGGAAGGTGCTGCCGCTGCAAGGCAGCAAGGAGCAGGTCGCCAATTCGAGTGTCATCAAAGGCGCGGCGGACAAGGTGATTGTGCTCGATCCGGGGAACGATCTCGCGTGGCAGATTTTGGGGCGCTGGTATTTGAATCTGGCGGAGGTGGGCGCGGTGAAGCGCGCGCTGGCGCAGCTCGCCTACGGCAAACTGCCGCCGGCGAAATACGAGGATGCGGAGCGCTGCTTTTTGAAGGCCATCGAGCTCAATCCGAACCGCCTCATGCACTACATCGAACTCGGCCGCACCTACGCGCAGATGGATCGGGATGCGGACGCGCGGAAGTTCATCACGAAGGGGCTGGCGATGGCGGAGACGGAGCGGGACGATCCTGAGACGAAGGAACGCGGGCGGCAGATTCTCAAGACGCTCCACTGACCGCAGCCGCGCCGGGCAACTCGGCGAGGTTCGCGTCGATGTAGAGGTGGTGCCAGAGCTGCGTCGCCACCACGGCGGCGAGTCCGCCTTCGACGGAAAGGCGCGGCAGTGAGCCCGCGCGCATTTGGCGAAAGGCGCGGCGCCAGTGCTGCACCGCGACGGGGTCGAAGTAGCCGGTGCGCCGCAGCGATTCTTCGCTCAAGAGCTGCGCGACATAGGGCGGCTCGGGAGCCATGTGAAAGCTGTCGAGCGGCGCGCGGAAGATCACCTTTTGCCGTTGGTAAACCGACGGCGGCAGCCAGCGCTCGGCGAGCAGCCGCAGCAGATGTTTGTCGTGGAAACCGCGGAGCTTCCATTTCGGATCGAGCCGCGCCAGGAACGCGAAGACCTCCTCGTCGAGAAACGGATACCGCACTTCCACCGACGAGTGCATGGAGACGCGGTCGCCTTTCGCCTGAAGCAGGTGACCCGCGAGCGTGACGCGGCCCGCGACCCAGATGCCGCGGTTCAGCGGGTGCCAGCGCTTCGCGCGCTCGAGCGGCATTTGCAAATCCTCCCACGGCTGCGCCTGCGCGCGCACGGCGTGCATGGACTCGGAGTAAAAGCGGAGCTTCGACAAACCGAGCAGGCCGTAGGAATCGATCCACGCGTTCGGGCCGCCGACCGCGGCCTCCGCGCTGCGCCGAAATTCGCGCGGGTATTGCGGCACATTGTTCAGCCGCAAAAAGGCGCGCCGCGCCATGTCGCTCAGCCGCACGCCGGGAAGGATGTCGAGATACTCGATCACCTTCGCCGCCTTGTACCACGGATAGCCGACCAGCCACTCGTCCGCGCCCTCGCCGGTGAGCACGACTTTTTGCCCGCACTCGTGAACGCGCCGCGCCAACTGGAGCAGCGCCGCGCACGACGTGTCGATCACCGGCGCCTCGGCGGCGTGGATCAGCTCGGGATAAGTATTCACCGCATCAGCCGCGCGGAACTCCTGCACAATCGGCGGCTTGGTCTTGATGTGCCGCGCCACGAGATTCGCCGCGTCGAGTTCGTCCAGCCCAGGCGCGTCCACGCGGATGGTGTAGGTGTTGATCGCCGAGCCTTTCAAATGGCACGCGAGCGCCGCGATCATGCTGGAATCCACGCCGCCGGACAAATACGAGCCCACCGGCACGTCCGCCTTCAACCGCGTGTCCACGGCGCGCAGCAGGACCTGCTCGAATTCATCGACCAGCTTGCGC
>JANXWQ010000416.1 GCA_025351065.1 Chthoniobacter sp.
GAATGAAATTTCACGGCCGCCGGCCGACGGGCGAAATCGTCGCGCCGAACTCGCCGGGCCGTGACCCGATCGTCACGCGCATCCTGTGGCTGAAAGGCCTCGAGCCGCAGAACCGCGACGCCTTTTCACGCTGCATCTACATCCACGGCACCGCCGAGGAATGGCGCATCGGCACCGCCGCGAGCTACGGCTGCATCCGCATGCGCTCGCATGATGTCATCGAGCTTTTCAACACCCTCGGCGTCGGCGCGCGCGTGGAGGTGAGCACGTCGCCCTTCCCGCCGCAGATCGTGCAAAGCCCCGCGCCCCCGACGCCGACGCCCGCGCCCAGCGTCGCGCCGGTGAAGAGCAGCTAGCTGGCGCGCAGCGATGAAAGCGGCGCTGCTCTTATTTGCGCTGGCTGCGCTCGCGAGTGCTGCGCCCGCGCGGCTCGGCTTCATCGAACTCACACCAGGCGTCGTGGTGAAATTCGACGCGCCGCTTTCGCCCGCGCAGCAGACGCTCGCGCTGACCGGCGGCAACCCGCGCGTGCTCACGGCGAAATGCGCGCTCATCGTGCCCGCGGGTTTCGATCCGGCGAAGCCGTGGCCGATTCTCGTTGCCAATGCGCCGCAGGGTTCCTCCGCCGTGGAGGGCGCGGCGGCGTTTGGCAAACCCGCCGTGGAAGCCGGTTGGATCACGCTCGCCGCGGACGGGCCGGTGCCGGCGAAACTCGAGACGATCCAATGGTGCGTGGCGATGGCCGAGGCCGCGCTCGATCATTTGGAAAAGTCGTGGCCCGGTGCGCGGCGGTGGCCGGTCGCGAGCGGCGGATTTTCCGGTGGCGCAAAACGCTCCGCGTATGTTGGCGCGATGCTCATGGAAAACGGCCGCCGCGTCATCGGCCTGTGGATGGGCGGCTGCAACGAAGACCGCGTCACCGACGCGCTCCAATGGCACAAACCCGGCCCCGCGTTTTTCACCGTGCCCATCTGGCTCAGCAGCGGCCTCACCGATCCCACGGCCACGCCCGCGCAGCAGCAGGCGGTGCGTGCTTCTATGCTGGCGTCGGGTTTCAAGAACGTCCGGCTGGAAACGTACGGCGGCACCCACGCACTGGAGCCCGCGCAACTCGCCGCGGGTCTGCGCTGGTTTGCTGAGCCGGACAAAAAGTAACCTCACCGCCATGCGCCACATCCTCGCCCTCGACCAAGGCACCACGAGCTGCCGCGCGATGGTCTTCGACGAAAGCGGCGCGGTCTGCGCGGTCGCGCAAAAAGAGTTCCGCCAGATTTTTCCGCAGCCCGGCTGGGTCGAGCACGACGCGCAGGAAATCTGGGCGACGCAATCCGGCGTGGCGGCGGAGGCGCTCGTCCGCGCGGGGCTGACGGCGCGGGACATCGCGGCGGTCGGGATCACGAATCAGCGCGAGACGACCGTGGTGTGGGATCGCGCGACGGGCGAACCCATCGCGAACGCCATCGTCTGGCAGGACCGCCGCACCGCTGCGCATTGCGAGCAGCTCCAGGCCGGCGGCCACGCGCCCTTCATCGCCGAGCGGACGGGGCTCGTCGTGGACGCGTACTTTTCCGCCACGAAACTGCGCTGGCTGCTCGACCACATCCCCGGAGCGCGCGCCCGCGCGGAAACGGGCGAGCTGCTTTTCGGGACGATGGATTCGTGGCTCGCGTGGAAACTCACCGGCGGCGCGCGCCATGTCACCGACGCCACGAACGCCGCGCGCACCATGCTTTTCAACATCCACACCGGCGCGTGGGACGGTGAACTGCTCGCCCTTTTTGACATCCCGCGCGTGCTGCTGCCGGAGGTCGTGGCGACGAGCGGGATCGTTGGCGAGTGCGCGTGCGTGGTGCCCGGCGTGCCGCTCGCCGGCCTCGCGGGCGACCAGCACGCCGCGCTTTTCGGCCAGGCCTGCACGCAGCCCGGCATGGTGAAGAACACCTACGGCACCGGCTGCTTCCTGCTGATGAACACCGGCTCCGCGCCGATGCCCTCGCGCCACCGCCTGCTCACCACGCTCGCGTGGCGGCGTGGCGAAACGATGACGTTCGCGCTGGAGGGCAGCGTGTTCATCGGCGGTGCGGTGGTGCAATGGCTGCGCGACGGGCTCGGCATCATCCGCTCGGCGGACGAAGTCGAGGCGCTGGCCGCGAGCGTCCCGGACGCGGGCGGCGTGACTTTCGTGCCCGCCTTCGCCGGGCTCGGCGCGCCGCATTGGGACGCCCAGGCGCGCGGCACCATCGGCGGCCTCACGCGCGGCTCCACCGCCGGGCACCTCGCCCGCGCCGCGCTGGAGAGCATCGCCTTTCAAACCGCCGACGTGCTCGACGCCATGCGCGCCGACTCCGGCAACGCCGTGCGCGAACTGCGCGCCGACGGCGGCGCGGCGCGCAATGACCTGCTGCTGCAATTCCAAGCCGACCTCATCGGCGTGCCCGTGGTGCGCTCCGCGATCAGCGAGACCACGGCGCTCGGCGCGGCCTTTTTCGCCGGGCTCGCGGTGGGCGTCTGGCGGGATGAAAACGCGGTCGCCGGGCAGTGGCGGGCGGCGCGGATTTTCGAGCCGCGCATGGCCGCGACCGAGCGTTCGGCGCGGCTCGGCGCATGGCGCGAGGCCGTGGCGCGAGTGAAGATTTTATGATGTAGCCAAACCCAAAATCGCCCGATAACTTCCGCGCCTTGCAACCGCCCGCCCCATGAAAAAACTCGCCCATTTCCTCTCCCTCTGCGTCCTCGCCGCCGTCCTGCTCGCCGCCTCGGGCTGCGTGCAGGATCAGCCGCGCCGCTACGTTCGCCGCGGCGTGCCGCACAGCCCCTACATCGGTTCGCCGGAGTGGATCACCTGGGTCGATCACAAGGTCGATACGCGCTACTCCAACGGCATCCGCCCCGATCCCGGCACGCAGGAATGGTACGCCATCGTCGATCACGTCGTCTTTGCCGACTACAGCCATGACTACTACCGCAGCGTCTATCGCGATGAGTACCGCAATGATTACCGCCGCAATAACCCTGCGCGCGACGGCTACTACAACCGCGGCAATTACTACGGTCGGGACAACTTCAACAACCGTGGCAGCTACTACGGCCCGGCGCGCTTTGGCTCGCGCGATGGCTACAGCCGCGACGGCTACTACGGCGACAACCGCCGCAGCCTCCGGCTCGGCTCGCTCGAATGGAAGCGCGCGGTGGACGCCGAGATCCTCAGCGGTCGCGTTCCGCCGCCGCCGCCGCGTTCCGACCCGTGGGACGCGCCGCTCGCGCCCACGCACTAACCGCGCTTCGCGCAAAAATTGCGCTGCCTCATTTCTCATGGCCGTCTCTTCCACCATGCTCCCGCTCGGCACGCATGCGCCCGGGTTTGCACTGCCATCTGTCGCCGACGGGCAGATCGTTTCGCTCGCGGATTTCGCGGAGCAAAAGGCGTTGCTCGTGATGTTTCTATGCGCGCACTGTCCGTACGTCGTCCATGTCCAGCCGGAGCTCGCGCGGCTCGCGCGTGACTATGCGGACAAAGGTGTGGCGCTCGTCGCCATCACGGCGAATGACGTGGCGCAATACCCGCAGGACGCACCCGCGCCGACCGCCGCGGCGGCGCGCGCCGCGGGCTTCAAGTTCCCGTTTTTGTACGACGAAACGCAGGCCGTGGCCAGAGCCTGCAGCGCCGCCTGCACGCCGGATTTTTTCCTCTTCGACGCCGCGCGCCGCCTCGTCTATCGCGGCCAGCTCGACAGCTCGCGCCCTGGCCGCGGCCCCGACCGCCCCGGCAGCGGCGCGCTCTACGGCGCCGACCTCCGCGCCGCGCTCGACGCCGTGCTCGCTGGCCGCGAAGTGAACCCGGAGCAGAAGCCCAGCATCGGCTGCAACATCAAATGGAAGCCGGGCCAGGAGCCCATGTATTTCTGACCGGCGGTTAAAGCGGGTGCTGGCCTTTGCTGTCGATTGTGTTCTAGTGAACACATGTCGTTTCAGCCACAAAATCCTTCGCCCGCCGGGCGCGGCTCGGTCTCGAATCCGCACAACCGTTTCCAGAAACTCAGCGTCGAGCTGGAGCCCGAGGCGCTCGTGGATGACGACGGCGCGCCGCTCCGCCCGCGCACGCAATTTCTTCGCGACGATTCGCAATCGGTCATCTCATTCAACGACTCGCCGGACATCCCGTTTCGCGCTGGCCTGAACCCGTACCGCGGCTGCGAGCACGGCTGCGCCTACTGCTTCGCGCGGCCGTACCACGAGTATCTCGGCTTCTCCGCGGGGCTCGATTTCGAGACGAAAATCGTGGTGAAAGAAAACGCGCCTGAGCTGCTCCGGCGCGAGCTTTCCAAAAAAAGCTGGCAGCCGATGCCCATCTCGATGAGCGCGATCAGCGACTGCTACCAGCCCGTCGAGCGGCGGCTCCAGCTCACGCGGCGCTGCCTCGCGGTGCTCGCGGTGTTTCGCAACCCGGTCGGCATCATCACAAAAAACCACCTCGTCACGCGCGACCTCGACCACCTCGCCGCGCTGGCGAAACACGGCGCGGCGCATGTCTGCATCTCGCTCACCACGCTCGACGGCGCGCTCGCCAAAACCCTGGAGCCGCGCGCCTCGCCGCCCAGCCGACGGCTCGCGGCGATCGAGGAATTGAGCGCCGCGGGCGTGCCCGTCATCGTGCTCACCGCGCCCATCATCCCCGGCCTGAACGACCACGAAATCCCCGCGCTTCTCGCCGCCGCCGCCCGTGCCGGCGCACGCACCGCGGGCTACACCATCGTGCGCCTGCCGTGGGCGGTCGCGCCGCTTTTCACCGCATGGCTGGAGCGCCACGCGCCGGGGCAAAAGGACAAGGTGCTGGGCCGCATCGCGTCCATGCGCGGTGGCAACCTCTACGAGGCGCGGTGGGGCGTGCGGATGAAAGGCGAGGGGATTTTCGCCGAGCAAATCAAGGCGATGTTCGCCCTGGCGAAACGCAAGGCTGGCTTCCGCGGCGAGCTGCCTGAGCTGTCAGCCGCCGCCTTCCGCGTGCCGACGGATCAGCTTTCGCTGTTCGATTGATGTGCCGGGTAGTGGGACAGGCTTCCAGCCTGTCGGAGTGGCGCAGGCCTACCTGCCTGCGGATGTCGGGATTAGGACTGGCGCACCACTCGGACAGGCAGGGATGCCTGTCCCACGCCGCGCCGCCCGCGGCCAAAGGTTTCCCGGCCCGTGCGCTTTTCTTTTCGACGGGGCGCGCTACGCTCTCCGCCCTGTCTTGAGCAAGCCCATGTCCACCACCACCACCACGCCGCGCGCCGACGCCGCCCAGGCTGCCCGCTCGCGCTCGCACCGCTACCGGCCTTTCCGGCTCGCGCTGCTGCTGCTGGTCATCGCACTGGTCGCGCTTTTTCAGCCGGACTGCTTCCGCTTCGCGGTGCGTCATTTCATCCGCTTCGAGGCGTGGCGCAACGGCGTGGACGCGCAGCTCGGCACCATCGGAGGCAGCCTCTTCGAACCGGTCGTGCTGCACGATTCCGTCTGGTCGTACGAGAGTGAAAACGGCCCCGTCACCCGGCTTGAAATCAAAACCGCGACCGCGGGTTTTTCCTGGCGCAATCTCCTTCCGCGCAGCTCGGGCCAATGGTTCCAGCGTCTCACGCTCGAAGGCGTCAGCGGCAAAGTGAGCCTGCCGCCAGCCGTGGAAGGCGCGGCCAAACCCGGCGGTTTCGCCCTCCGCGTGCCGCGTCCGCGCGGGCGCTGGCTCGCCTCGCCGGAACGCTTCGAGGCCGCGGATGTCGATTTCATTTTCGCCAGCAATGGCGACTACGTGCGCCTGACCGAGACCGCGTTCACGCTCAGCAACGTCGCCACGGGCGCGATCACCGCGGGGCAAATTCTCGTCAAGCAGCCGTGGCTCACGCACACCTTTCGCAACGTCACTGGCACCACTGCGATCCAAGACGGCACTCTGCAAATCGCCGGCCTCACGCTTGAACCCGGCGTGCAGATCGAGGACTTTTCCACCTCGCTCGACGACCTCGCACGCGGCCAGTTGAAACTCGCCTTGCAGCTCGCCGCCTTTGGCGGAAAAATTCGCGCCGAGGTGGAGACGCTCCCGGACGAGCTGCAGTTTTCCATCGGCGTCGCCGTGCAGCCGATTTCCCCGATCGACGTCGCGAAACTCGCCAACTTCCTCGGCGCATCCGACGCCGCCGGCGGCACGATCAAGGCCGGACAATTTCGCTTTCGTGGGCCGCCGCAGCAGCTCGCCAAAGCCAGCGGCGAAGTGCGCGCCGAGGTCGCGAATTTCCAATGGGAAACGCGCCAGTGGGACGCGCTAGTGCTCGGCGTGAAGCTGCGCGACGGGCACATCGAGATTCCCGAATTCGCGCTCACGCAAGGCCGCAACCGCGTGGCTTTTTCCGGCGAAATGGCGTGGCCGGTGCCCGGCGTCGCGTGGTGGCAGTCGGAGTTTTCGCTGACGATCAAGGAGGGCCAGCTCGACGATCTCACCGCTCTCTCCGCGCTGCTCATGCCGGAGTTTCGCTTCGCCGCCGGGCGCGCGACGGTGCGTGGCTCGGTGAGGGGGAAAGATCAGAAATTCGACGGCCAGCTCGTCATCTCCGGCGCGCAACTTCGCTGGCGCAATGCGCCCATCGACAAGCTCGACGCGAGCGTCATTTTGAACGGCAACGAATATCAGATCAGCAACGTCTCCGTGCGCAACGGCGCGGACTACCTGAGCGGCAGCGGCGTGGTGAACATCGTCGGCGACAAGCAGTACTGGGGCGAACTGCACGCGTCGGTGCAGGACCTCGCGAAATACGCGGCCATCCTCCAGCAGCCCATCATCCCCGAGCCGCTGGCCGGCGGCGCGATCATCGAGTGGGACGGCGAGGGCTCGGCGAAAGGTCACAGCGGAAAATTTCTCGCGCGGCTGCACAAAGTCCGCTCGCTCGGCGCGACCGCCGCGCTGCTGCACCCGATCGACGCCGACTTCGAAGGCAGCTACTCGCACGGCGGCATGGTCTTCTCGAAATTTGCGGTGTCGGATGACGACACGTCTTTCACCGCGCACGTCGGCGTGGTGGACAAAGCCATCTCGCTCCAAGGCATGCGGCTCATGCACGGCCAGTCGCTCTGGCTGGAAGGCGACGCGCTCCTCCCGCTCGATGTCTGGAACGCCTGGCCCAACACCTCGCTCGCCACGCTGCTCGACGACCACACCGTCGGCAAACTCAACGTCACCGCCTCCGACCTCAGCCTCCACGAAACCGCGCAGCTCACCGGCCTGCGCTTTCCCATCGAGGGCCTCGTCCGCGGCAACGTCACCGCCGAAGGCCCGCTCGGTGCGCTCAAAACGAGCGGCGCGCTCACCCTCACCAAAGCCCGCCTCCCCCTCGGCTGGAGCAGCGACGCACTCACCGGCGTCGAGAGCGCGGCGACCTTCGACGGCCAGACGATGCGCGTCGAAAAATTCACCGGCCAGCATCCGACCGGCGACTTCAACGCGAGCGGCGAAATTGATTTCACCAACCTCCGCGACCCGTCGCTGAAGATTGCGGTGACGAGCAAGAAAACGGCGTTTCGTCTTTTTGAATCCGACGGCGAAAATGCGTCGGTGAAGCAGACCATTTGCGCGAATGTCGATGCCACTCTGGATTTGAAAATTAGCGGCGCAGCCAGCAGCAGCTTGATTACAGGAACAGCGCAAATCCTGCGCGATGATTTTCCTACTCTTTTCAGACTGAGCGAGAATCGGTGGTTGTTGGAGTTTCTGCTCGGTACCCGACAATTTGCATTTCCGTCGCTGTTCACATTGAACACTGCTCCATGGGATGCTTGGCGTTTCGATATTTATTGCTCCACCACTCAGGATCCCCAAGCGCACGTCTCGCAGTTCATCGACGTTGCCGTAAAGGGCAGGGGTGCGGAGCCCGTGCTAGTCGGGACTTCGGAAATCAAGACAGCATCTTTCCAGTTAGACATGCTTTTCATTGTGGATGGTATGTTCGTCACGAGCGCAAAGCTGGAATTTCGGGAAGCCTTCCCGCGTGATCCCTCGATTGATCTTCGGCTGAGAGGTTCCGTGTTCGATCAACCTTATACTGTGAACGTCATCGGCACGCTTGATCATCCGATTCGCTTTTTCAGCTACGAGCCGCCACTCACCGAGCGCGCAATCCGTGCCGCGTTTTATGCCCAGGCAACGCGCAAATCACTTGAGGAAACTCTCTCGGACGAGACTGCCGCAAAATCCTTTGGTGGCGAACGTCGTTTCTCCCTCCTCGTGCCTGTCGAGTTGCGTGAAGGGGTGGAGATGTTCGACTGGCCGGAGATCAAGGCGGAGCCAAGTGCGGCGGGTGGGGCGGCGGTTGAAAACGCGCCTGCGCCGGCGAGCGGCGTGCCGCAGTGAACGGGGAAAAGGCACCCGGACGCCGCCGCTCCGGGCTGTTCATCGGGCGCTGGTTTGGCATCGCGTTTTACCTCGATGCCTCGTGGTTTCTCATCGCGGGGATCGTCACCTACTCGTTCTCCGCGGAATATTTTCCCGAGCGGCTACACCGCGTGCCGGACGGTTTTACCTTCCTGCTGGGCGGGCTGACGGCGCTGCTGTTTTTCCTGAGCATCCTGCTGCACGAACTCGGCCACAGCCTCGTCAGCCAGCGTTGCGGCATCGCCGTGCCGCGCATCACGCTGCTGTTCATCGGCGGTCTGGCGGAAATTTCGCGCGAGCCGGACGACGCGAAAACCGAACTCAAGATCGCCCTCGGTGGGCCAGTGGTGAGCGTGGTTTTGAGCGTGCTTTTCTACCTGCTCTCGCGGGTCGGCGACGCGCTCGGATGGAGCGCCGCGGCGGTCGTCTGCCAATTGCTGGCGGTGACAAATTTCAGCCTCGTCGTTTTCAACATGATCCCCGGCTACCCGCTCGACGGCGGGCGCGTGTTGCGCGCGTTGCTATGGGCGCGCTCGGGCCGGCTGCGCTGGGCCACGTATGTTTCGTCGCGCATCGGCATAGGTTTCAGTTGGCTGCTAATTTTCGCCGGCACCGCCTTCCTAGTCATCCCGCCTCATGCCTGGATCGGCTTCATTTACGTGCTCATGGGCTTTTTCCTCAAGAGCGCCGCGGAAAGTGGTTACATGAATGCCGTGCAGCGCGAAGTCCTCGCCGGCGTGCGCGTGCGCGACCTGATGACGGCGAACCCGGCGGTCATCCCCGACACCCTGCCGCTGAATCTCGCGGTCGAGGATTTTTTCCTCACCGGCCACTACACCGTCTATCCCGTCTGCGCGGCGGACGGCGATTTCCGCGGGTTGCTGCGGCTGGATTTTTTGAAAGAAGTCCCGCGCGAGAAATGGCCCTACGTTTCGGCGGGCGATGTGGTGGCGGAGAAAAGCTCGGACGCGCTGCGCATTGGCGTGAATGAATCCGCCGCGCGCGCCATGCGCCTGCTGCTCGCGCCGGAACTCTCGCGGCTCGCGGTCATCGAGGCGGGGAAACTCGTCGGCATCGTCACGCGGCACGACATCCTGCACTTCATCGAGATCCACACGGAGTTGGAGGACTAGCGGCCGGTGCTTTTCGCGAAAGCCGTGAGCGCGGCTTGGTAGATCGCTTTGAGCGGCTGGCCGCTTTGCTCGCTGACGGTGCGGCAGGACTCGAACTCGGGCGCGGTTTGCACAACGCGGCCTTGCTTCAAACCGAGCTTGATCGTGACCTCGCCAAACTCCGTGGCGACCGTCTCGAAGCGGCGCTCCAACTTGAGCCGCGTGATCTTTTCCGTGCGCAGTCCGAAGGCGCTGGTCTCGGTGAAAATGATGTCGGCGAGTGGGGCGATGTGCGCCTCGTCGCAGAGCACGGAGAGCTGCACGGCGGGGCGGTTTTTTTTCATCTGGATCGGCGTGAACCACACGTCGAGCGCCCCGGCGGCCAAGAGCTTTTCCATGACCGCGCCGAGGAGTTCCGGCGAGAGGTCGTCGAGGTTCGTCTCGAGGCGGGTGACGGTGTCGGTGTCGTAGCCGCCGGGCATAAGCGCTATTCGGTGACGAGTTCGCCGAGCACCGCGCGCAGGACGTTTGGGCGCGATTCGAGGTGGCGGGTGCCGATGCCGTAGCCGATTTTTTCGGTCTTCAGTTTCGGCATCGGGCCAAAGGCCGCGCCGAATTCCGCGACGATGGCCGCGCCCGTGGGCGTGATGAGTTCGTGCGGCTCGTCGATCTGGCCGAGCGGGATGCCGGTGAGGATTTCCATGGTCGCCGGGGCGGGCAGGGGAAAGGTGCCGTGCGCGCAGGCGATGGTGCCGCGGCCTTCGTGGAGGCTGGAGACGAAAACCTTTTCCACGCCGAGCGCTTCGATTCCGACGCAGGCGCAGACGATGTCGGCGATGGAGTCGAGCGCGCCGACTTCGTGAAAGGTCACATCGGCGGGCGGCTGGCCGTGGATTTTTCCCTCGGCCACGGCGATGCGCTCGAAGATGGCAAGCGCGTGCTTTTTGACGAAAAGCGAAAGCTCGCTGGCCTCGATGAGCGCGCGAATCTGGCTGTGGCTGCGCCCGTGGGCGTGAGGGTGCTCGTGATGATGCACCTCTGCGCCGTGGTCGTGATCGTGAGCGTGCTCGTCTTCGTGGTGATGATGCCCGTGCTCGCCGTGCTCATGCTCGTGCGTGTGCGCGTGGCTTTCATGCGCATGTCCGTGAGCGTGGGCGTGCTCATGTTCGTGCCCGTGCTCGTGGCCACAGCAGTCGTGGTGCTCGTGCTCGTCCTGCTCGTGGGTGTGCGTGGCACCTTCGTGGATGCCGAATTTCACGCCCTCGATGTTCTGCCGCTGCTCGCGCTCGAAGTGCATGTGAAAATCGCCGAGGGCGAGCTTCGAGAGCTCCCATTCGAGGGTGGAGGGCTTCACGCCGAGATCGACGAGCGCGCCGACGGTCATGTCGCCGCTGATGCCGGAGAAGCAGTCGAGGAAGAGGACTTTCATGGGAAAATGTTGAGAGTTGAAAGTTGAGTGTTGAGTGAAAGATCAGCGGAGGGTGGTGAGGTCGCGGAGGTTCACCGCGCCGTCGTAGAGGGCTTTGCCGATGATGCAGCCGTAGAGGCCGGGCATTTGCGCGAGGCGCTGCACGTCGTCCTCGCTGCCCACGCCGCCGCTGGCGATGAGCTGGCAGCCCAGCGCGCCGAGCATCTTTTCCGTCTCGATGAAATTCGGCCCGGTGAGCATGCCGTCGGTGGCGATGTCCGTGTAGATGATCGTCCCCGCGCCTGCGTCCTCCGCCTGCCGCGCGAGGTCGAGCGCGGTGAGCTTCGACTCCTCGGTCCACCCTTTCACCGAGACCATGCCGCCTTTTGCGTC
>JANXWQ010000430.1 GCA_025351065.1 Chthoniobacter sp.
GCCTGCATCGCCCTCGTCGCCCTCTACATGCTCTTTGTGTTGTGGGTCTGGGTGGCAAAACCCATCGGCAATTTCTTCCTCCTCTTCGACTCCTTCGCCCGCTACGCCCTGCGCGCAAACGAAAAGCGCGAAGCCGCCGTCGTCGGCACCGCGCTCGGCCTCGGTTTCGCCGCCCTCATCGCCGGCCTCAGCCTCGGCTCCGACGGCGCGCTCATGGCCGGCATGGGTCTCATCGCCGCGTCTTTCCCGCTCTCGATGACCTTCACCAACGGCTCCCGCCCCGGCACCTGGCTCTTCGGCACTCTCGCCGCGCTCACCCTCCTCGGCGTCGCCCTCGCGCTGCTCGCCTCTTACGTCCCATTCCTCAATCACGAAGCCGCCATGCAAATCTTCACCATCGGAGCCATCGGCTGCCTCGCCTCCACCTGGCTCGGCAACATCCCCGCCCTCCGCCGCCCCGCGGAGTGAGGCGCAGCATCCTCGTTCCGCAACTCCAGTTGCGGAACGCCCTTGTCCCCGCAATTCAATGGCGCCGCCGCGGCCACGCCGCACCGCCCGCCTTGGTGATTGAGCGGACGCTTTCCAGCGACTAGCCTCACCCCATGTCCGAAACCCAAAAGCTTTTGCAGCGCGGCGATGCCGCCAAAGCGCAGCTCGACAGCCTGCGCCCGCTGGACCGCGAGCGGGAAGATCGTGTCATGCAAAAGTTCCGCTTCTGGTGGACCTATCATTCCAACGCGATCGTCGAAAGGCTGGATGGCCGCCGAACTTGAGCCATGCTCAGCTTTGCGGCAGGCCGGGGGGCCGGGCGGAGAGTTTGAGCGGGGCCGGGGCTTCGGCGGGGTCGGTGGAGACGGGGGCCTCGCGGTGGCCGCCGACGAGCTGGAGGGTGCCGTCGGGGAGTTTGCGCAGGGTTGGGCGGGTCTTGGGCGCGGTGTAGGTGGTCTGGCCGAGGTATTCGCCGTTCACGCTGATCTTGGTCAGGACAAAGGTGCGCTGGGCGACGAGGTGCAGGATGTAGAGGTTGTTGCTGCTGTCGAACTGGATCTCCGGCGCCGCGCCGTCGATGATGCGCCCGAGCGTGCTGGTGCAGAAGACGGTGCCTTGATCCTGATCCTCGACGCTGATGTAGAGCGTGTTTTGCTCGCCGTGCTGGTGGGCGAGGAGGCTGAAGATGTGGGTCTGCCCGGCGTTTTTCTGGCCCGAGGGCACGCCCGCGGTGCGCCGCCACATGATGCGCCCTTCGGTGATATCGACGTGGGTGGGTTTCGAGCTGAAATATTTGTCCGCCTCGGCGAGGTAAATGTTCGCCCGGATGCGGTAGATGCCGAAGTCACCGAGGTCGTAGAGTTCGCTGAGGTTGACGGTGCGCTTGAGGGTCTCGCCAGCGCGCATGGGCAGCGGCGGGAGGTGGTAGTCGGGGTGGCGCGGGGGGACAAAATGGTCGCCCTCGCTGCTGATCTGAAAGCTGAACCACTGGCTCTCCCGCGCGTCGGCGAGAGTGATGTCGCGCCCGGTTTGGTTGGTGACGGTGATGGTGGCGAGGATCGGCTCGTGCCGGATGAAAAGGCGCTGCTTGATGGAAATATCCACGGCGATCTGCGCGCGGGCGGGCGTAAGGAGGGCGAGGACGGCGGCGAGGAGGATGAGGAAACGTTTCATTTTTTGGCGGGCGGGGTGTGGGTCACGGTGCGGAAGCCGAGGGCTTCGGAAACGGTGCTGGCGTCGAGGTCTTTGCTCGCATCGAGCCGCAGGTCGGAGGACATGAAGCTGCCGCCTTTGACGATGGGACGCTTCTTCGCCGGGTTCCAGGTGGCCACCCATTCGGCCACGTTGCCGGCCATGCCGATGACGCCGAACGGGCTTTTGTCGCCCGTCATTTTGTCCACGGGATTCCACTGCGTGTAGCCGTCCACCTCTCCTTTGGCGTCGGGGTCGCCGTTGTGATAGTCGGCGTTGGAGTTGGCTTTTTTCGGGTCGGGAGTGTCGCCCCACGGGTAGATGAAACCCTTGGTCCCGCGCGCCGCTTTTTCCCACTCCTGCTCGGTCGGCAGCTCGCGGCCCTTCCATTTCGCGTAGGCGTAGGCGTCCCACCAGTCCACTTCCATGACCGGGCTGTTGAGGTCGATGGCGATGCCGTGGGCCGGCTTGCCCGCCACGGCGCGTCCGTAGAAAATGTCCCAGTCTTTGGGCTTGTGCATGTCCTGCGCCTTGATGCGCGGCTGGCGCGGCTCGTCGAATTCGGTGGTCGGGTGGCCTTTGAGAAACTCGACGAATTTCGCGTACTGGCCGTAGGTGATTTCGTATTTGTCGATCCAGAAAGCGGGCAGCGTCACCGGGTCGGCACTGGCCCCAAAGGGGAACTCGCCCTCCGGGATTTCGATCTGGCCGTCGAGCGTGCGCTCATTGCTGGAGAATTTCCACCAGACCAGCGCCACGACGAGGATGAGCAGGGCGGCGAGGCTCGCCAGACTGAAATGCAGCGAACGCTTCTGCTGCTTCTGCGCCTCGGCCACGGCGGCCACTGCGGCGCGGTCTTGCGCGCTGATTTTCGCCGCCTCGAGCGGCACCACTTTCGGCTCCAGCGCCTTGATGCCCTGGAGCAGCGGCCCCCACGCCACGATGGCCTGCGGGCCTTTCTGCACCATGCGCTTCACCAGATTCTGCATGCCCGGCGTGAGCGACTGAATGGCCGGCAGCACGCCCAGCAGGCTGCGCCCGAGCGACTGGATTTCGCCCTCGACCGGGAGCTGGTGGTCGGAGAGCTGCGTGGCCAGATTGCCCAGCCGCGCCCCGCCGTCGCTGGCGAGGTAAATGGTGCCCGCGTCAGGCGGCGTGTGCGGGATTTTGTGGACGCTGAGATAAGCCAGCCCGTCCGCCGCGGTGCGCAGGATTTTCAGCGCCGTCAGCTCGTCGAGCTTTTGCCCGCTCGCCTTGATCTCCGCGAGCGTCCGGCCCTCCACGTACTCGTGCGCGTAGAAAATGTAGCCGTCCGCCTCGCCCGCCTCGTACACCGCGAGGATGGACGGGTGCTGCACATGCGCCTTGGCCCGCGCATCGGCAATGAAACGCGCCCGCGCCCCGGCATCGCCCGCCTGCGCCGGGTTGAGGACTTTCAAGCCGACCGGCCGGTTGATGGCCGTCTGCACCGCCGCGTACACCGTGCCCCAGCGCCCTTCGCCGAGCTGGCTCAGGATTTGGTAAGCGCCGAGCGTGTGGCCGAGCAGGGAGGCGGTGCCAGTTTCGGTGGCAGGCTCGGGCTCCGGTTCCGGCGTGGGCTCGGGAGCGGTGAAAACGGGCGCGGGCTCCGGCTCCGGCACGCTGGCAAAAACGGGCGCTGGTGCGGTTTCCACCGGCGCGGAATCAAGCACCGGCGCGGGTTCCGGGGCGGCAGGCGGCTCGGGCTCGGGTGCAGGCGCGGACTCCACCGCCGCAGCGGGCGCAACCACTGCGGGCTGTGCTGAAACTTCCACCGGCAGCGGCTGCGTGGCTTTCAAAGCCGCTGGAACCGCTACTGGAGCCGCCGCCACCGCCCGCGCGACGGGCTGGCCGACAGCGACCGCGCGCGGCGCAGCAGCGGCGCGCGGAACAGCGGTCGCTTGGGGCGCGGCAGCAGCGCGCGGGACAGCGGTCGGCTGAGGCGCAGCCACCGCGCGCGGCGCTGGCGCGACCGGCTGCGCTGCGGGCCGTACGGTCGGCTGCACCGCCGCGGCCTTCGCCTGTGGCACCGCCACGGGCCGTGCGCCCAGCGGCTGCGGCGCGGCGGCGCGGACTGTCGGTTGCGCGACGGGCTGCGGAGCCGCCACGGCGCGCACCGTCGGTTGCGCCACGCGCGCCTGCGGCACCGCGACCGGTCGCGCGACGGCGACCGCGACGGGCCGCGCCACGGGCACCGCCACCGGCGCGGGCGGCGGCGCAAATTCCCGCTCGATCGCCGCCAGCAGCGCCTCGCGATCCACCGGCTTCACCAGCACCTGATGATGCTGCGTCTGCTCCGGGTAATCGCTCAGGTCGTAGCCGCTGATCAAAATCGTCCGCGCCGCCGGAAACCGCATCAGCACTTGATCGCGGAGCGTGAAGCCGTCCATCGGCTCCATCACCACATCGGTAATCAGCAGGTCCACGCCGCCCAGCGCCGCCGCGTTTTCCAGCGCCCGCTCGCCCGTCGTGGCCACGCGGATTTCATAGCCAGGCACGCTTTTCAAAATGGCGAGCAGCGCCTGGATCACGCCGGTGTCGTCATCGGCCAGAAGGATTCTCATGGTTCGTTGTTTTTCGGAAGAATGGCTGGCGCCGGATACTGCTGCGCGAGCCGCTCGGGCTCGGCGGTGGACGCCTGAAGCTGCTGCTTGTAATACACCCGCACGAGGTAGCCAAAGTATTCCCGCGTCTCCCGCCGCGCGCGCCCCGGCTCGGGCCGCGGGAGCTGGTATTCCACCGCCAGCTCCTCGGTGTCCGTGTCCGCCCAGTCCACCGGGGTCGTCATCCATTTCGAGCCCACGTTGGCGCTCGTCTGCACCACGTTTTTGCCGTCCACCTTGTCGTAAAACATGACGTGAATCACCAGGTCATGCACCTCGATCTTCGCCCGCGGCCGCGCCCGCACCGGGATGTGCAGCGTGAATTTTTTTAGCGAGCCCGGCTCCTCCTGATCCTCGGTGCGAATCTTGCCCAGCCCCACCAGCGCCCCCGGCGCGATGCCCTCGATCAGCACCGACGTGTCCGGCGGCGGTGCCGCGCCCGTCGCACCCGTGCCGCCCGTCTCGATCATCGCCCGCGCCTGCGTTTCCCTGAGCTTCGATTCCGCGAGCGAAAAATAAATCCCCGCCGCCTCGCCCATTTCGTAAATGCGCTTCCACTGCTCCGCCGAGCGCTCGCGCATCTGCATTTTTTCAAACGTCGCCGCCAGCTCCGCGATGGCGATGGGGTTGCGCGCATCCATCGCCGCCGCCTCGCGGAATTTCGTCATCGCATTGCCCGTGTCCCCGCGCTCGCGGAGCTGCTTGCCTTGGAGCACCAGCTCGTCGAACCGCGTCTGCGGCACCAGCTCCGCCATCTTCGCCGCGCCCACCGGCACCGGCGTCGGCTTCGGCGGCACCGCCGTGCCCGGCGCATCCGTGGTGATCTGCTGCGGCGGCTGCGCCGGCGTTTCAGAAAAAGGATCACCGCTGAAATCCGGACGCACACCGGGGGGCGTGGTCAGCCGCGCCATCGTCGGCAGCTCGCCCAGATCCGGCTGCGCGTGATTGCGCGCGATGAACGCCCACCCCACCGCCCCGAGCTGCAGCACCACGCCCACGCCCAGCACGCCCAGCGCGATGCTGAAAGTGTGGCCCACAGTTTGTCGGGTGATGGGGGAGGCGGCAGGCATGTTTCGTCGGCGAAAGCGGCCAGCCTAGGTTTGGCGCAAAGCGGTGTCAAATGGCGGAAAGCCGCGCCGAAGAAGAGCTGAAAAGCGCATTGCTTCGCGCCGCGGTTTTTGGCAGGAATGCCGCCGATGGCGACGATCCCCGACTTGCGCGGATTCCTTGAGAGCTGGCCTTATGACGCAGCGCATCGGGTCCGCCGTGCCCGTGCGGCCGATGGCCGCGAGATCATTCTGGTGCGTGAGCCGATGGGACTTCAGCAGTTCGAGGCGGATGGCCGACCCGACGGACAGCGCGTGCATGGTCTCGAGTCCCTGCTCGATTTTCATGAAAGCCGCCTCGTTCCCGCACCCGCGCGCGCCGGCGAACTCACAGCCGAAGACTGCGCCCTGCTCATCCACGAAGGCCTGGCCTACCATGACCGCACCCACCTGCTAGTCCGGCTCCGCGACTGGCCCCGCGTTGAGCGCGACTCCGCGCGCAACCTCCGCCTCATCGCCTTCATCCGGCGGCACGCCCGGTGCGCCGAAGATCGCGCCGACTTCCATCCCTGGCAGCCCGACCTCACCCGCCTCCACGCCGTCGCCCGCGCGATGATGCTCGTGGAAAAAGGCCGGGTTCACGCCGCCCGCCAGATCGCCTCCGCTGCCGGCCTCGTCGCCACCGTTGCGGAAGATTCGCCCAGCCTTTCCCAAATCACCGAAGCCCTGCTGGCCAGCGTGCGCGACTGTTTCCCGGACGTCCCGGCGCAGCCCGTCGGCGAGGAATCCACCTTTCGGAAACAGGGCGACTACTGGGTCATCTCCTACCACGGGCAGCAGGCCCATCTCAAATGCACCCGCGGCCTCCATGGCCTCGCCTTCCTGCTGCACTATCCCGGCCGCGAATTCCACGTCAGCGAACTCCTCGCCCACCTCATGGAAACCCCCGCGCCGCCCGCGCCCGCCAGCGCGCACGGCTGCCGCAATCGGGCTGACGCAGAGTTGGTCATGGTCGCCATGCACTCCGGCACTCCTTTGCTCGATCCCCAGGCCAAGGCCCAATATCAGCACCGCCTCACCGAACTGCGCGAAGACCTCCGCGAAGCCGAGCGCCGCAACGACCCCCACCGCGCCACCCAAGCCCAGGAAGAGCTGGACGCCATCGTCCGTCACCTCGCCTCCGCCGCCGGCCTCGGAGGCCGCGACCGCAAAACCTCCTCCGAAGCCGAGCGCGCCCGCTGCGCCATCACCAAGCGCCTGAAGCAAGCCATCCAAAAGATCGCCGAAGCGAATCCGTCCCTCGGCCTTCACCTCACGGCCCGCATTAAGACCGGTTACTTCTGCTCTTACACCCCGCACCCGGATCGTCCGGTCGCGTGGAAGTTTTGAAGGCCCGCAATTTAGCCTGGTTGTGACGCGGTAAGTCACAGCGTGACGCGGTAAGTCACGCCTCTTGGGCAAGAAAGGGTTTTCCAATCATGCCACCGACTTCGCATCTCCTGCCAGCGACTCATACGACGTTTCGGGAGTTATCTAAATTCAGCCTCGTGCAACTGATCGCCGTGTTGGACGAACTCCAAGGCCGCATCCGATCTCCTTGGGCGATTCTGTTAGTGCGTTTCTCGGACGACAAGGGTCCGTCCCCGGCACTCAAGAAGTATCAAGACCTGTTCACGAGCAAGAGCACGGACTTGAACATGGTCGAGTTTTTCAGCGATATGTCGCATGGTCGGCTGGATGTATCTGGCAGCAAGGTTTTTGGCTGGTACACCTTGGCGGCAAAGCGCGCGGACTATGTCGGCAATGTCTATCCGCAGCCCGCCGGGAAGCTGAATCGCAATGGGTTGCTGGACTTGGCCCGAGCCACCGCGGCCGCCGCCGGCGTAGCTCTGGGCGACTACTCCGGCGTGGTGGTTTCCGGCTTTCAACATGTGGATCTTTGCGGCTGGGTCGGTGGCATGGCTGCGCTGTGCGACAGCTTCTCACTTACCCCGAGTTTGCTCGGCCAGGAAATGGGTCACGGCTACGGTTTGGATCACGCCCGCCTGGATGGGTCGGCAGACGACTATCGGGATCCTTGGGATGTGATGAGCACGGCGGCCTACCCGTCATTCCAAGCACCCCACCCGGAGTTTGACACCGCGGGGCCGGGGCTTAATGCCTGCAGCATGCGTTCCCGAGGGTGGCTGGACGAAACCAGGGTCTGGGTCTCGCCGACCCCCGACGCTGAAGTCCGCATCCAACTGCGTCCCCTGCATCGCACCGACCTGCCGGGCTTCCTCGCCGCACAGCTTGGGCCCTACTTGGTGGAGTTCCGGGCCAAGGAGCGTTGGGATGCCGCGATCCCCCGTCCCTGTGTCCTTGTCCACCGCTTTGAACTAAACCACTCCTACCTCATGCCGGCGCAAGACGGCAGCCAGGACTTGGTCAAAGGGAGCCGGTTCGTGGCGGGCAACCCGAGCGTCCTGCTTCGCGACTTCTTCGAGGTGGAGGTCACCGACATTGACGCCGCAGGGCAGACGGCAACCATCCTGTTGCGTCAGCGCGCAGCGCATAATGTGCGGCTGCCGGACTTGGTCGCCGAGGTCTTTGGCGGGGTCGCCGTGGATGGTGGCGGGCGCGTCTTTGTGAATGGCAAGGTTCACATCGTACCACCCCGGTCGCCCGTGCTGGCTCTGCTGGAACAGGTGGGCCGTTACATCGAAGTGGGAACCTATGAAACCGGCGTCGATACCGCGCTGGCCGCGCAGCGGGAGGCGCTGGCCGGCATCGTCCGTATCGCCATAGCACTCCATTCCGAGGCACGGGCCATCTCCGGCCACCCGCCGGGCTACACCACGGGCCGGGGTAACCGGTAAGTCTCCAATTGGAACCCATATTTTTAATTACCAGCAACAAACCAAAAAACTACCTATGTCCCACGACATCTTTGACCATACGTCTCCTACCCCCACCGGCGCGCTGGTGCCGATAGCCGAACCCATCCCGAATCCTGAAGAGCCGCACTTTCCCGTGCCGCCACACCTTCCCCCAGTCCTTGAGCCGCCCTTCCGGCTGCCGCTGCCGCATCTGTGCATCATTGACTTGCCCGAGGGTTGTTATCGCATCAGTCATACACCTGCCGGGCAGCTTGGTTTTTACCAGGGCACGCTGCGCGTGGACAAGGCTGGAGGGCAGACGGTGGTCAGCGGTGACTTATACTGGCAGCCGCCGTTTTTGCTGCCGCCGCATGACTTGCGGCAGATCCCGTTTCCCACGTTTCCCAAACGCTTTGGCATACCCATCTACGCGCGGAACCGCTACCACTCGTATCTCAAGGTCACGGGGCTCAAGACCAGCCCGGTCCGGGGATTGGGGCCCTGCCAGCTCACGCTGACGGCGGAGCAGTATAACTACACCCAGCCGCCGGCCGGCTCGTTTAACGGCACGTTCCCCGCGGCGCCGAGCCGGACTGTTTCGCTGGTGCTCTCGCCGCAGGCTGCGCCAGCGGGCTTCGGGGGCAGTTACTTCGCGGGCAGCCTGTTCGAGAATGGCGTGGACAAAGGCGCGTTCACGATGGGCTGGGTCTCGAAGTTTTTCCGCACGGCGAATATCGAGATCGACACGCTCACCGGGTCGGTCGCTCCCCAGGCGGTGCCCGCCCTCTCGGGTGGTGGCACCGAGGACATCAGGTCCACCTTTGCGACCGGCGGCTGGGACGTGAAAGTGACTTACGATCAGACCAGCGTGCCTGTCCCCGCGGGCGTCACGGCTACGTCGTGCTGGTCCGATGCCAATCTGCATGCGCTCATGCTCAACGTGCGCAAACCGACGACGGATCTCGACAAAGAGTGGCGCCTCCATGTGCTCGTGGTGCCGGCCCAGTTGGGCTGCGGGCGCGGCGTGATGTATGACCAGATCGGCGTGCCGCGCGAAGGCGTGGCGAGCTTTTCCGACGATGGCTACCCGACTGGGGATTCGTCGAACTTCGGCGCGGCGGCGAATCGGAAACAGCGGGACGTGCCGCGCGCGTTCATGCGCAGCGCGTGCCACGAGATCGGACACGGCTTCAACCAGGTTCACCAGGAAAACGAAGCCGGCAGCGACAACTCGATCATGACCACATCGCCCGGCGTCGCCAATTTCCTGGGGGGCCCGGCCACGGGCGCGGCGGGCGTCTTCCCGACGGACATCGCGCTGCGCTTCAACGAACACGTCCGGCATCATCTCGTGCATTTCCCCGATCCCGTGGTGCGGCCCGGCGGCATGACCTTTGGCACCGGCCACGGCAACACCGTCCCGCAGGCGGACATCAACCGCTATTTCTTCGAGCCCGAGGAGATCGAACTGAAGATTGCGCTCAGCGTGAAGCGCATCAAGCTCGGCCAGCCCCTGCCGGTTTCGTGGGAGATTGTGAACCGCTCGAAGCATCCGATCCCCGCGCCGAGCGACATCGGGCTCGCCGGGCAGCACGCCTTTCTTTCGGTGATCGATGAGCACGAGCACGAGGAGCAAATGCCGTCCTTCAAAATCCAGACGGACACGGTCTCGATCAAGCCGCTGAAGCCCGGCGCAACGCTCGGGGCGGGCACGGACTTGTTTTGGAGTTCGGAAGGCTTTGCCTTCAAAACGCCGGGCACGCACACGATCCAGTTGCGCGTCATTTGGAACTACGGCGGGGCCGACTACGGCGTGCGCGCCACCGCCGAGGTCTTCGTGGACTATCCGGTGAGCGAAGCGGACAACGCCGTCGCCGCGCAGCTCATGCACGGCGATGTCGGAATGTTTGTGGCGCTAGGGGGCGGCGCGGGGCATCTGCACGAGGCTGTGGGACGCATCGAGAAAGCCGCTGCCGCCCACGCCGAACATCCCGCCTGCCTGGCGATGAAGACCTACTGCGGCCACAAATTCAGCCTGTCCCGCCGTAGCCTGACTGATGCACATGCCGCGACGGACGGCCGGAGGACGGCCGGCCGGAAGACGACCGTCAAAGTGCGCTGAAACTTTGCCCGGAGCGCCCTTGCGGTTCATTGCAGCGCCACAGTCAATTCTCCGCGGCGGGGCGGCTTTTGCCCTCGCGTCGTCTGAAAATCGTGGTGCCTGTCGGAATCGACTTTTGAGCCCGTAAGTCTCACCTCCAAAAACACCAGCTCCATGAAAACCGCCCTCCTTTTCGCCCTCGTCACCCTCGTTCTCGCGGTGCCGCCGCTCGAAGCTGCGCCCACGGTCGTTTACCTTGTCCGCCATGCCGAAAAGGCCAGCGCGCCGCTGGCCGATCCACCGCTGACCGGCCCTGGCAGAATTCGGGCCGTCGCCCTCTCCGTCATCATGGCCCAGGTTCATCCGGTCGCAGTCATGCACACGCAGTTTCGCCGCACCGTGGAGACGGCGAAGCCGACCTTCACGGTGCTGCACATCCCCGCCATCCTCATCCCGCGCGACCCGGGTCCCGCGCCCAACGCGCAGGCCGTGGCGGCAAGAATCATGAAGCAATTCCACGGCCAGACGACCCTCGTGGTCGGGCATTCGGACACGGTGCCCGCGATCATCCAGCGGCTCGGCATCGCCCACCCGCCGACGATTTCCGAAAACCAGTTCAACCGGATATTCAAGGTCACGAAGGGCATGTGGCCGTGGTCGCAAACGACAATGGTGGAAACAACCTACGGCCAGTAAGAAACAACGCCCGTCGCGGGACGGCGTGCGGTTTGGGAGAAAACGGGATTAAGGTTCGGAAAGCGGCGCGGGTTGTGGGATGACATCCATCGTGCTCTCATCCGTTCCTCCGCCCTTGAAATCTCGTCCGCTTTTCGCCCGCCCCATCGGGTGCGTTGCGCTGCTCGCTGCGACTGCGCTTTTCGCCGGTGAAAATGAAACCGCGGTGCGTCCTTCCGCGCTGCGGCTCACGGCGGAGGGGGCCATCCAGGCGGCGCTGGCGAAGAATTTTTCCATCGAGGTGCAGCGCTTCGAGCCGCGCATCGCGCGGGAAAATGTGACGAGCGCGCTGGGGCGGTTCGATCCGGTTTTCGACATCAGCGTGAAGCGCGACGAAACCTCGCAGCGCAGCGCTTTCGCCAGCGGCGGGCAGATTGATCCCATCACGGGTTTGGAAAGCACGCCGTTCAGCGCGGGCGTGCTGCTGCCGGTGCGGCGGGTGAACCGGCTCGACAATTTCAGCGCCGGCCTGCGCGGCGGTACGCCCCTCGGCATCAGCTACGACCTCGGGCTCGGCACGCGCAACAACCTCGGCATTTTCAACGGCTTCACCGACGACCTCGCCACGACCGCCAGCCTCGGCCTCACCGTGCCACTGCTGCGCGGCGCGGGCACCGCGGCGAATCTGGCCCAGGTGCGCATCGCGCGGAACAACGTGCTCGTCTCGGAGTGGGCGTTGAAAGGCCGCGTCATCGACATCATCACCACGACGACTTTTGTGTACAACGAACTGCACCTCGCGCACGAAAATCTCCGCGTGGCTGTGCGCTCCCGCGAACTCGCCCGCCAGCTTTTTTCCGACAACGAGGCGCGCGTGAAAATCGGGGTCATGTCGCCGCTCGATGTCACCGAGGCGCGTGCCGAAGTGGCCGCGCGCGAGGAGGGCGTGATCCTCGCGCAGCGCACCGTGCTGGATAACGAGAACCTTTTGAAACAGCTCGTCACGAATGACATCGAGCGCCTGCTCGACATCCGCGTCGAGATCGCCACGCCGCCCTCGCCCGCCTTTCGCGCCGACGTGCCCGCGGGCCTCCGCGAGGCGCTCGCGCTGCGGCCCGACTACCGCCAGTCGCTGCTCGATCTCGAACGCCGCCACATCTCGCTGGCGTTCACGAAAAACGCGGTGCTTCCGCGTTTCGACCTCACCGGCAGCCTCGCGCTGCTCGGGTTTGAAAACGATTTCGGCTCCAGCTTCAACCACATCGGCTCGCGTGACCAGACCGCGTGGACCGTCGGCGCGATCATCAGCATCCCCATCCCGAACCGCGACGCCCGCGGCGCGGCCAACGCGGCGAAACTCGAATGTGCGAAAGGCCTCGTCGCGCTGCAGGAGCTGGAGCAAAAAATCGTCGTCGATGTGGACAACGCGAGCGGCCAGATCGTCACCTCGCGCCAGCGCATCGTCTCCACCACCGAGTCCAGCCGGCTCGCGCAGGAGAGTCTCGACGCCGGCCAGGAGCGGCTCAAAGCGGGCACCGGCACGACCTTTGAGGTCCTGGAGTTGCAGAAAAAACTCATCGAAGCCGAAGCCGCCCAGCTCCGCGCGCGGGCCGACTACAACAAGGCCGTCAGCGAATACCAGCGGCAGACCGGCACCGCGCTGCGCGAGCACGGGGTGGTGCTGCAATAGAGGGGCACTGACGTATGCCTGCGAACCCGGAGGGCGGCCGGAATAATAGTCGCGCAGTATCTCTGCCATCGCCGCGACTCAGACGCGGTGCGCTTCACGCGAGCTGGAGTTCGGCAAGCCCGGCAATGCCTACACGACCGCGCACCGCATCCTGCCCCGGATGCGGATCGAGGACTGGCTTGGCGAACTCCAGCTCGTGTGAAGCGTACCGCGTCTGAGTCGCGGCGATGGCAGAAATACTGCGCGGCTATTATTCCGGCCGCCCTCCAGGTTCGCAGGCATACGTCAGTGCCCCTCTATTGCAGCACCACCCCGTGCTCGCGCAGCGCGGTGCCGGTCTGCCGCTGGTATTCGCTGACGGCCTTGTTGTAGTCGGC
>JANXWQ010000442.1 GCA_025351065.1 Chthoniobacter sp.
CGCTCCTCTCGCTGTCCCCGCGGCTCGACGCCAACGCCGCCGTGCATCGCCTCGCCGCATCGCTCCACCGGATCGCCCGGCAGCGCGTGCTCGTGCTGAATCTCAGCGCGGTCGGAGAAAAAAACCACGCCGCGGAATTGACGGCGCACCAGGCCGTGCTCGGCGTCGAGTTCTGCTTCGCGCGCCAGATTCACCCGCACGACGGCGGCTTCGACGAACTCCGCCTCACCGCCGGCCCCGAGCCGCGCGACGCCGCCGCCATCGCGCCGCTCATCAGCCATTGCGCGCGGCATTACGATTTCGTCCTGCTCCACCTCCACCCGGAGACGCCCGTCCCGTCAGCGATCGCGGGCATCATGGAGTCCGACCTCGCCTTTGTCCTGCTCCAGGCGAGCACGCAGAACCTCTACGATTTCGACCTGCTCATGCACGCCCTCGGCGACCGCGCACGCGACCACGGCAGCCATGTGAAGCCGATCCTGTGCGTCGAGGAAAACATCGCCGCGCCCGAGATTCACGCCGCGCTGAAACAGCTCGGCCATCCCGTCCATGCCTTCGCCCGCGGCTTCCCGCTCAGCGGCGGCGCGACCGTGCCGGACCACCGTTTCGAGCTGCTCCTCAACCGCCTCGCCCGCGAAATCGCGCGCTGCCGTATCGGCCTCGCGCTGTCCTCCGGCGCGGCGAAAGGGCTGGCGCATGTCGGCGTCATTCAGGTGCTGGAGGAAAACGGCATCGAGGTGGATTGCATCGCGGGCGCGAGCATGGGCGCTTATATCGGCGCGATCTGGGCCTACGGGCTCGACGGCGTGAAGCTCGAAAAACTCGCGCGCGAACTCGAAGGCCGCTGGGGTCTGCTCCGCCTGCTCGATCCCTCGCTGCCGCCGCGCCGCGGCTTCCTCCACACGCGCCGCACTGCCGCACGCCTGCGCCGCTCCATCGGCGACGCGCATTTTTCCGAACTCATCCGCCCGCTCCGCGTCCTCGCCACGCACCTCGACACGCTGGAGCGCGTCGTTTTTTCCACGGGCGAAGTGGCGAGCGCCGTCGAGGCCAGCATCGCCATCCCCGGCGTGTGCGTGCCGGTCACGCTCGACGGCGAGACTTACATCGACGGCGGCATCGCCGACCCGCTGCCCGTCGATGTCCTCGCGGAAATGGGCATCGAGCGGATCATCGCGGTCAACGTCATCCCGCCGCCCGAGCGCATCCGCCAATGGCACGACAGCCGCAACGAACCAAACGGGCGCACGCCCGAGCGCTCGTGGTTCGGGCGCTTCTTCACCGAGCGCTTCAACTACCTCGCGCACGGCAATATTCTCGACACCATGATGCAGGCCATCAATGGGGCGCAGACCCGCGTGGCCGAAGCCTCCGCGCGCCAGGCCGACGTGGTCGTGCGCCCGCTCGACGGCGACAGCGAGTGGCACGATTTCACGCATCCGCAAAAGTACATCGCCCTCGGCCGCAGCGCCGCCGAAGGCCAGCTCGCCGCGCTCAAAGCGCTCGCGGGTGTGACCGCTTATGAACGCGAAAAACCCCTGGCCCGCGCACCCGCACTCGCTGCGTGACTGGCAGCTCGCCCGCCTGCGCACTTACCTGCGCGACACGGTGCTGCCTTTCTCCGCGCACTACGGGCGCATGTTTGCCCAAGAGCGCATCGACCCCGCGGCGCTGCGTTCGCCCGAGGATCTGCGCCGCATCCCTTTCACGACCAAAAGCGATTTCCTCCCCGGCCACGAGGGAGCCGATCCGGTGCGAGACTTTGTGCTCACACCGGATCGGAAGGTTTTGGCGCGGCGCTTTTCGAGTATTGCGAAAGCGCTGCTGCACGGACGCGCCGCGGTCGCCGAGGGTTTCGAGCGCGAGTTCCGCCCGCTGCTTTTGACCAGCACCACGGGCCGCAGCTCCGAGCCCGTGCCGTTTCTTTACACCGCACACGACATCGAAAATCTCAAGCTCGGCGGCGCGCGCCTTTATGAAGTCTGCGCCGCGAAACGCGAGCTGCGCATGCTGAACATGTTTCCCTTCGCGCCGCATCTCGCCTTTTGGATCGCGCACTACGGCGGCGCGGAATTCGGCGCCTTCGTCCTCGGCACAGGCGGCGGCAAAACGATGGGCACGGACGGCAATCTGCGCCTCATCAAAAAGATCAAACCCGACGTGCTCATCGGCATGCCGACTTTTGTCTATCATCTGCTGACGCAGGCCGTGGCCGAGGGTTTCGCGTTGCCCAATTTGCAAAAGATCGTCCTCGGCGGTGAGAAAGCGCCCAGCGGCATGCGCCGCAAACTCCGCGCGCTCGCCGCGCAGCTCGGCGCGAAACAGATCGATGTCATCCGCACCTACGGCTTCACCGAGGCCAAGCTCGCGTGGGCCGAATGTCCCTTCGCCGAAGACGCGGGCTCGGCGGGCTACCACGTCCATCCCGACCTCGCGCTCATCGAGATCGTCGATCCCAAAACCGGCGAGCCGCGCGGCGAAGGCGAACCCGGCGAAATCGTCTGCACGCCGCTCGCCGCGCGCGGCTCCGTCGTGCTGCGCTACCGCACCGGCGACTGTATCGACGGCGGACTTTTCCACGAGCCTTGCCCGTATTGCGGGCGGCGCGTGCCGCGGCTCGTCGGCGAAATTTCCCGCAACTCCGAAGTGCGCGAAATGAACCTCGGCAAACTCAAAGGCACCCTCGTGGACTTCAACCACCTCGAGCACGTCCTCGACAACGCCGAGCACATCGGCACCTGGCAGCTCGAACTCCGCAAGCAGCACGACGACCCGCTTGATCTCGACGAACTCATCCTCCACGTCGCAAAGTCCGACATGACCGACGACGACCACCTCCGCGTCACCATCGACGCGCGGTTTGCGAGCGAGACGGAGATTCATCCGAACCGCATCGAGTTTCACACCGAGGAGGAAATGCGCCGGCTGCAAGGCGTCGGCACGCTTTTGAAAGAACAGCGCGTCGTGGATCACCGGCCGAAGGCGCAGGCCGCGCAGGAGGCCGGCAGGCTATGAAATTCGAAATCCGAATATCGAAATCCGAAACAAATCCGAATGGTTTGAAATCGGAAAAACGCCCGCCAGCGCCCGGCGACGCCCCAGCCGATTTCCTTGGTTTCCATCTTTTGAAAATTTGTTTCGGATTTCGATATTCGGATTTCGGATTTTCCCCTTCTGCGTTTTCAAAAAACCCACCCGATGTCTAACCCTCGTCTCGTCATCATCGACGGCGTCCGCACGCCCTTCTGCAAAGCCGGCACCGACCTCGCCACGCTCAGCGCCGACTCGCTCGGGCGCATCGCCGTCGATGCCCTGCTCACCCGCACCGGCCTCGACCCGAAGCTCATCGACGAGCTGATCTTCGGCTGCGTCGGCCAGCCGATGGACGCCGCGAACATCGCCCGCGTCATCGCCCTCCGCGCCGGCATCCCCGAGTCCGTGCCGGCGATGACCGTGCATCGCAATTGCGCGTCTGGCTTCGAGGCCTTCACCACGGCGTATGAGCGCATGGCCGCGGGGCGCGGGTCGGTCTTCGTCGTCGGCGGCACCGAGAGCATGTCGAATGTGCCGATGCTTTTTCAGGAAAGCGCCGCGCGCCATTTCACCGCGCTCGCGAAGTCGAAATCCGCGGCGGAAAAACTCTCCGCGCTCACCGATTTCCGGCCCGTGGATTTTGAGCCGCGGCTCGGTTTGAAAATGGGCCTCACCGATCCGGTCAGCGGCCTTAACATGGGCGAGACCGCCGAGCTGCTCGCCCGTGAAGGCCCCATCACCCGCGAGCAGCAGGACGCCTTTGCGCTGGGCTCGCACGAGCGCGCGCTCGCCGCCGAGGCGCGGCTCGCGGAGGAAATCTGCCCCGTGTTTCTCAACGGCCACGCCATCGCCAAAGACAACGGCCCGCGCTCCGATCAGTCCATGAGTGTGCTCGGCGGGCTGCGCCCGATTTTTGAAAAGTATGGCAGCGTCACCGCGGGCAATTCCTCGCAGATCACCGACGGCGCAGCCGCGCTGCTCGTGATGACCGAGGCGCGGGCCGCGGAGCTAGACTGCCAGCCCATCGGCGCGCTCACCGGCTACGCCTACACCGGCTGTGATCCCGCGCGCATGGGCCTCGGGCCGGTCTCCGCCATTGCGAAAGCCAACCAGCTTGCCGGTTTGAAAACCGAGGACGCCGATCTCGTGGAAATCAACGAAGCCTTTGCCGCGCAAGTCCTCGCCGTGCTCGCCCGCACGCCGGTGCCCGCGGACAAACTCAACGTCAACGGCGGCTCCATCGCCCTAGGCCATCCCGTCGGCGCGACTGGCGCGCGCCTCATTCTCACCAGCCTCAAAGAACTCGCGCGCCGCAAAAAAAAGCGCGCCCTCGTTTCGCTTTGCGTCGGCGGCGGCCAGGGCGGCGCGATCTGGCTCGAAAGGATTTAAGCCATGCC
>JANXWQ010000473.1 GCA_025351065.1 Chthoniobacter sp.
TGTTGCCGATCCCAAGGCCGCGTGCTTTCCGGTCTGATCGAAAGCGGAGGCTTGCGCGTTGGCGTCGGGGCGTCCTTAGTAGCGGCCCATTTTTATGAAAGTCTCGCTCAACTGGCTCCGTGAACTTGTCGATCTGCCGACTGACGTGCCGCAACTTACCGATCTGCTCACGCTCGCGGGTGTGGAGGTGGAGGAGGTGATTCAACTCGGCGTGGCGATTTCGAATGTGATCGTCGCGCAGATTCGGGCATCCGTGCAGCATCCGAATGCGGACCGGCTGAGCGTGTGCCAGGTAGATGACGGTTCGGGCGCGGCGCGGCAGATCGTGTGCGGGGCGAAAAACTATGCGGTGGGCGACAAGGTGCCGCTGGCACTGCCGGGCGCGGTGCTGGGGCCGGATTTCAAAATCAAGGTGGGCAAGCTGCGCGGTGTCGAATCGCAGGGCATGCTGTGCAGTGCGGACGAACTCGGGCTGCCGAAGGGCGCGGACGGGCTGCTGATTCTGCCGGCGGAAGCGCGGGTGGGAGCGCCTTTGTCCGAGCTGTTTCCCGGCGATACGGTGCTCGATCTTGAAGTCACGCCGAACCGCCCGGACTTGCTCAGCCACGCGGGCATCGCGCGGGAAATCGGGGTGCTTACGGGGCGGGCGGTGCTGCGGCCAAAGGCGGTGGCGACGGGGGAAGGTTTCGTTGCCGGGGCCATCGACGTGGCGAGTCAGGAGTGCCGGTTTTACAGCGCGCTGGAGATTGCCAATGTGCAGGTGGGGCCGAGCCCGGAGTGGCTGCGGGTCAAGCTGGAGGCCGTCGGGCTGCGCGCCATCAACAACATCGTGGACGTGACGAATTTCGTGATGCTCGAAATGGGGCAGCCACTGCACGCCTTTGATGCGGACAAGCTCGACGGAGACATCCGGGTGCGCATGGCGCGCGAGGGCGAGGAGTTCCTCGCACTCGACGGGCGCACCTACCGGCTCAGGTCGCAGCATCTCGTCATCGCCGATGCCAGCCGCGCCCTCGCGCTCGGCGGGGTGATGGGCGGAGAGGGCAGCGGGGTGACCGCGGCGACGCGCAACATCATTTTGGAAAGCGCGCATTTTGCGCCCGGCAGCATCCGCCGCACCTCGCGGGAACTGGGGCTGGCGAGCGATTCGAGCTATCGCTTCGAGCGCGGTGTGGACATTGCGGGCGTGCTCCGCGCGTCGCAGCGGGCGGCGGCGCTGATCGTTGAGCTGGCCGGCGGGACCCGCGGGGAGCTGGGCATCGGCCTGGCTGGCGATTCGCCCATCGGCTTCGACCCGGTGGCGACGATGCACGACAGCAGCGAGCCCGTTTTCACCCACACGGTCGCGCTCCGCCCGCAGCGCGTCGCGGCCCTGCTCGGCGTGGAAATTCCGGCGGCGCGGATCGACAAAATCCTTACCGGCTTTGGCCTCGGGAAAACGGACGCGGGCTGGGAGATTCCGTCCTTTCGCCAGGATCTGACGCGCGAGATCGATCTCATCGAGGAAGTCGCGCGCGTCGTCGGGCTCGACGCGATTCCTGCGCGGGTGCAGGCGCAGTTTGCCGCGGCCAGCGCCACGGATCACGCCTATGACCGCGCGATGGCGCTGCGCCGCGCGCTGGTGGCGCAGGGCTTCGCCGAGGCGCGCACGCTCACGCTCATCGGCGACCAGATGCCGGGGCCGGCCTTCACCCACACCGGTGCGGCGAACCTGCTGCGCGTGAGGAACCCGATGAACGACGAGCAGGTGATCCTCCGTCCCGGTCTGCTCCCCGGTCTGCTGAAAGCGCTTGGCGACAATGCGCGCGCCGGGGCCAAGGCGATCCGGCTGTTTGAAATCGGCCGCACTTTCAATGTGCAGGTGCCGGAGGAATTCACGCACCTCGCGCTCGTGTTCAGCGGCCCGACCGCCGAGTGCTCGTGGCGCGGCGGCGAGGGGAGCGAGGCGGATTTGTTTCATCTCAAAGGCGTCGTCGCCGCCATGCTCGGTGTGGGCGCGGAGTTCGTGCCGGCGGAAAACCCGACGCTGGCGCTGACGCTCACGATCAAGGTGGGTGGGAAAGATGTGGGCTATGCGGGCCAGCTTTGGCCGAAAGACGCGCGTGCGCTCGATGCCACGTCACCGGTGCTTTTCGCCGAGATCGATCTCGAGGCACTGCCCGCGGAGCCAGCTGCCAAGCGGTACCGCGAGGTGCTGCGCTTTCCCGCCACCTCGCGCGACATCGCGCTGGTCGCCCCGCTCGCGCTGGCGCATGCGGAGATCGAGGGCGTCTTGCAGCGGGCGAAAGAGCCGCTGCTCGCGAGCGTCGAGCTGTTCGATGTCTTCACCGACCCGACCGGCGCGCGCGTGCCTGCCGACCGGAAATCGCTCGCCTACTCGCTCACCTACCGCAGCCCCGAGCGCACCCTCACCGCCGAGGAGGTGAACGCCGCGCACGCCAAGCTCAAGGAGCGGCTCAGGACCGAACTCGCCGTCAGCCTGCGCGAGTAGCGGCGGCGCGTGCTGTAGGGAAGCTGGCAGCTTCCCCTGCAGCACGCCGCGCGCGGGGCGTGCGACTTCGCTGAAAATCTTTCGCGCGTCGGCGTTGACATCGGCATCGCGAAGCAGAAAATCCACGCCAGTCTTCAGCGCGTTTTCAGCGCGGTTCTTTCCCACATTTTTGTGACTGGCGCAGCGGTGGCCCTTGCGGCCCGCGCCCGCCTTTCACGCGCAATTTGCCCTGCTGTGTTCGACCAAAGGGTGGAAATCCCGATCCGGTATTAACATCAACTCAGGAGGCCGGGGTGGGCGGTTTTAGATCATGCCTTTCTAGGAAGATCGAGGCCCGTCCCAGGTCGCCGCCCGTTAACCTTTGGGGGAACGTGGAACCCCACCTGGACGGCACGTGCGGGGCAATCTTTTTTGGCGCTGCGGAAAGGCGACGGCTGATGTCGCTCCGCAGCGCCAATTTTTTTTGGATTTCGTTTTAGGATTGGCGCTTTTCCGCCTAGAAGTCCCGCCCACACATGCGCGCAATTTTAGCTCTCGAAGATGGACGTTTATTTCTCGGCGAATCCTTTGGTGCGACCGGCTCGGCGGTGGGCGAGGTGTGTTTCAATACTTCGATGACGGGCTATCAGGAGGTGCTGACCGATCCGAGCTACCGCGGGCAGATCGTGGCGATGACCGCGCCGCAGATCGGCAACTACGGCGTCAACCCGCTCGACGATGAGAGCGCGGCGGTGCATGTGCGCGGCTATGTGATCGAGGAGCTGAGCCCGGTGGCGAGCAACTGGCGGTCGCGCGGTTCGCTTGACGAGTATTTGAAAAAGTGGGGCGTGCCGGGCATCCAGGGCATCGACACGCGGGCGCTGACGAAGCATCTGCGCTCGCGCGGGGCGATGCAGGGCTGCCTGACGACGGAGGACATTTCGCCCGAGCAGGCGGTCGCGCGGGCGAAGGCGGCGCCGCCGATGGCGGGCTCGGATTTTGTGAAAGAGGTCACGCCCGCCGCGGCCTACGCGTGGGATCCGGAGGACACGGAAAGCCGGGCGTGGACGATTGTGAAAGGCGAGGGCGCGGGCACGCAGGTGACGGAAAGCGGCGAGGTTTTTGAAAAACTGCCGCCGGTGAAGCACCGCATCGTGGCGTATGATTTCGGCATGAAGCGCAACATCCTGCGCCGGCTGCGGCAGGAGGGTTTCAAAGTGCAGGTGGTGCCGGCGATGACTTCCGCCGCCGATGTGCTCGCGCTGAAACCGGACGGCGTGTTTCTGTCCAACGGCCCGGGCGATCCGGCGGCGCTGACCTACGTGCATGAAAGCATCCGCGGGCTGATGGGGCGGACGCCGATCTTCGGCATCTGCCTCGGGCACCAGATGCTCGGCTACGCGGTCGGCGGGAAGACGTTCAAACTTAAATTCGGGCATCGCGGCGGGAATCAGCCGGTGCAGGATTTGGCGACGGGCAAGGTGTCGATCACCTCGCAGAATCACGGTTTCGCCGTCGATGCGGATTCGCTGCCGGCGGACGTGGAGGTTTCGCACATCAATCTGAACGACCACACCGTCGAGGGTCTGCGGCACAAATCGCTGCCGGTCTTCAGCGTGCAGTACCATCCCGAGGCCGCGCCCGGCCCGAACGACGCGAGTTATTTTTTCCCGCAGTTTGCGAAGCTCATTGAGGACTCAAAGTAGGACGGAATGACGGAATTTCTGCAAATGACGAAATTGACGATAGCCGCTCCGAAACAATTCCGTCATTCCGTTTCCGCAGTAGTCTTCTGAGTTGACGCCCCGCAGTACAGTCCGCACCTTTCGCCCGTCATGCCAAAAATCCTAGTCTCCCTCCCCGACGGAGGCACCGCCACGCACGAACTCGCCGAAGCCTCGATCACCGTGGGCCGGCTCGCCGACAACGCGCTGCAAATTGAGGACGCCTCGGTTTCCAGCCATCATGCGGAACTCACGCTCGGCGACGGCGGCGACTACGTTTTGACCGACATCGGCTCGACGAATGGCACGCGTGTCAATGGCAAGGAGCTGGCCGAGGGCGAGGGGCAGCGTTTGCATGGCAGCGACAAGGTGACGTTTGGCAACATCGATGCGAGCTACGAATCGGAGAATCCCGCGGAGGCGCGGGCGATGCCGGCGGCGAAGGAGGTGGCGGCGGTCACGGCCTCGAAGAGCGTGCGGCCGGCGGGTTTTGAAAACGCCTCGCCGTTTCAGACGAAGAAGAAAAAGAAGGATCCCATCGGCCTGGCGATCCTCGGGTTTTCGGTGCTGGCGATGCTCGCCTTCGCCGCATCGGTGGCGATGATTTTTTCGTTGAAGTCGCCGCTGTAGTTTTTGGCGGCTGGCGATTTCGCGATGGAGTTGCCGACGCTGCCATGCTCGCGCTGGGCCGCGGCACGGTCGCTGGAGGAATTGCCTGCGGTTTATTTGCGCGACACGGTTTCCGGCGCAGCGCCGCTGCAGGGGACGAGCGTGCGGGCGGCGTGGGATGCAGAGGAATTGCGGGTGCGCTTTCACGCGGAGGACACCCACTCAGGGGCGACGATGACGGAGCGCGATGCGCCGCTCTATGAGGAGGAAGTGGTCGAGGTCTTCCTCGATCCGGTTGGCGATTTGGAGAGTTATTTCGAGATCGAGGTGAACCCGCTCAATGCGGTGCTCGACCTCGTGCTGCGGAGAAACCGGAGCGGCTACGTGAAGAATTTCGCGTGGCGCTGCGAGGGGCTGCGCACGGCGGTCGCCAAGTCGGCAGCAGGCTGGAGCGCGGACTTCGCGATTCCGTTTCGCAGCCTCACCGCCACGCCGCCGAACGCCGGCGATTGCTGGCGCGTGAACTTCTGCCGCATCGACCGACCGCCCGGCGTGCCGCGTGAACTCAGTGCGTGGTCGCCCACCGGACGCGCGAATTTTCACACGCCGGAGCGCTTCGGCATTTTGCAATTCACCGCATGAACAACCCGCCGAATCCGTCACCGCGCCGCCTGCCGTGGCTATTCACTATCGCCGGGCAGGTCTTCATTTCGGGCGTGGTGTTTGTTGCGGACCGGCGTTTGCTGACGCCGCTTTTTTCTTTCATCCGGTCGCATCCGGGGAGCGACAAGCTCGGGCATTTCATCCTCATCGGCGGCATGGCGTTTCTGCTCAATCTCTCGCTTGGCGTGCGCGAGGTGCGCTGGCTCGGGCTGGGCTGGCTGGTCGGCAGCGTGCTCGTGGGCACGGTCTTCACGCTGGAGGAGGTTTCCCAAATTTGGATTCCGTCGCGCACCTTCGATCTCCTCGATCTGGCGGGCGATTACACCGGCATCCTTTTCTTCGGCTGGCTCGCGAAACGTGTGGCCATGCGGCGCGGGCAACTTTGATTTGTCCGCCGCCCGCGCGGCTGTTAGCAAACAGCCCGCACTTTTTCCCACCACACCCATGAGCCCCAACACCAAGTCCCAACTCCAGGAAACCCGCGTCTTCAAACCCGCGAAAGATTTCGCCAAAAAAGCCCGCATCGGCAGCATGGCGCAGTATCGCGCGATGTGGGAGGAATCGGTGAAGAAGCCGGAAAAATTCTGGGCGCGCGAGGCGGCGGATCTGCTCTGGAACAAGAAGTGGACGAAGGTGCTCGACTGGAAAGTGCCGCACGCAAAGTGGTTCGTCGGCGCGAAACTGAATGTCTCGGAGAACTGTCTCGACCGGCATCTCGGCACGGCGCGGCAGAACAAGGCCGCGATCATTTGGGAAGGCGAGCCGGGCGAAAAGCGCGTGCTGACCTACCAGCAGCTTCATCGCGAAGTGTGCCGCTTCGCCAATGTGCTCAAGCGTCACAAAATCAAAAAAGGCGAGCGCGTCATCATCTACATGCCGATGGTTCCGGAGGCGGCGATTGCCATGCTCGCGTGCGCGCGGCTCGGCATCGTGCATTCGGTGGTGTTCGGTGGATTCAGCGCGGAGTCGATCAAGGATCGCGTGCTGGACAGCGGCGCGGTCGCGATCATCACGGCGGACGGCGGCTTCCGGCGCGGGAGCGTGATTCCGCTGAAGGCCAATGTGGACGCGGCGCTGAAGGACGGCGGCCACGGGGTCAAGACGGTGATCGTTTTCCGCCGGGCGATGAATGACATCCACATCGAGGAAGGCCGCGACGTGTGGTGGCATCGCGAGATGGAGTACGTGGATGGCGACTGCCCGCCCGTGGCGCTCGACAGCGAGCACCCGCTTTTCATCCTCTACACGAGCGGCTCGACGGGCAAGCCGAAGGGCATCCTGCACACCACCGGCGGCTATCTGCTCGGGTGCGTGACGACGTGCAAGTACGTCTTCGATCTGCGCGACGAGGATGTCTATTGGTGTACGGCGGACATCGGCTGGGTCACCGGGCACAGCTACGTGGTCTATGGCCCGCTGGCGATGGGTGCGACTTCGCTGATGTACGAAGGCGCGCCGGACTCGCCGGACAAGGGGCGCTTTTGGAAGATCATCGAGGAGTTCGGCGTCTCGATCCTCTACACCGCGCCGACGGCGATCCGCGCGTTCATCAAATGGGGTGAGGAGTGGCCGAATAAACATGACCTTTCCTCGCTTCGCCTGCTCGGCACCGTCGGCGAGCCGATCAATCCCGAAGCGTGGATGTGGTACTACAATGTCATCGGCGGTGGGCGCTGCCCGATCGTGGATACGTGGTGGCAGACCGAAACCGGCGGGCACATGATCACGCCGCTGCCGGGCGCGACGCCGACGAAGCCGGGCACGGCGACGCTGCCCTTCTTCGGTGTGGATGCGGCGGTCGTGGATGACGACGGCAACGAGGTGCCGCCGGACACCATGGGCAAGCTCGTCATCCGCAAGCCGTGGCCCTCGATGCTGCGCACGATTTGGGGCGACAAGGCGCGCTACAAGGAAACGTACTGGAGCGAGTTCAAGGGGATGTATTTCGCCGGCGACGGCGCGCGGCGCGACAAGGGCGGGAACTTCTTCATCATCGGCCGCATCGACGACGTGCTGAATGTCGCCGGGCACCGACTCGGCACGGCCGAGGTCGAGGGCGCGCTCGTCTCGCACCCGGCGGTTGCGGAGGCGGCGGTGGTGGGGCGGCCGGATGAGTTGAAAGGCCAGGCCGTGGTCTGCTTCGTGACGCTGAAGCAAGGCGTGAAGCCGATCCCCGAGCTGCGCGGCGAGTTGAAAAAACACGTTCGCACTGTCATCGGGCCGGTCGCCACGCCGGACGACATTCGTTTCACCGAATCGTTGCCCAAGACGCGCTCGGGGAAAATCATGCGCCGTCTGCTCAAGCAGATTGCCGCCGGCCAGGCCATCGTGGGCGACACCACGACCCTCGAGGATTTCAGCATCCTTGCGAAGCTCGCCGCTTCGCCCGAAGACTGATTGGTGAACCTTTTTGCGCCGGGCCTGCGCGAAGCCCGCAGACTTTTCGACCGGCAGATCAACCGGTTCAGCCTGCTCATCGCCCGGCGCAATCTGGCCGCCGCCGAACACGACCTCGGGCTGCTCGGCTGGCAGCAGGCCGACTTCGAGGGCGACGCGCAGCGCCACATCGACCAACTCACGGACGTCGAGCGCCAGCAGTCGAAGCTGACCAACGAGAGCGCCGTGATCGGGCAGGCGATCCGTGAAATGAGCGCGCAGCGCGACGCGGAGCGCGAGCGGTATGAGGAAAAGCTCGCGCAACTCGAAGAACGACGGGACGAGGCGGCCGCGCCGGTGGATGACGCCGAGCGCCATCTCGCCGCGCGGCGGAAGAATGACGTGGATTTCGACGGCCTCATCGCGGAACTGGACCGGGAGGTGGCCGGGGTGCGCGAGCTTTACGAAAAGCTGCGCGCCGTGGAAGTGCGTACGCCGCAGATGAACGACGAGGTGATGCGCCTGCGCAACCGCATGGTCGAGATTCCGAACGCGCAGGACGAGCTGCGGAGCAGGCGCGTGCAGGCGGCCAATGACATCCGCGCGTTCGAGGAAAAGCGCGCGCGCGGCCGGCCCGTGCTGGTCGCGGCAGAGGCGGCGCTGCGAAAATTGCATGAGGGTTTTGCCAAGGCGGACGACGTGCTCGGCCGGCAAATCGCGGTGCGCGAGCGACGGAAGCGGGGGATGGAAAAACAGAGCGAGGATCTCGAATCCGCGAAGGGCATGCCGTACCGCCAAATCGGCCAGATTCTCGCGGACAGCGGCATCGCGCCGATGAATCAGCCGCAGGCGCTCGAAGCCGTGCGCCGCCGCCGGGCGATCGTCGTGCGCCTCGCCAAGGCCATCGCCTCGTCGATCGAAGCCAGCGGGCACGAGGATCGCGCGGTGCTACGGAAGTCCTGGTTCGCGTGGGCGGCGGTGGCGTTCATCGTCCAGCTCGTTGCCTGGTGCGTCTGGCATTGAACGAAGAAGGCCGTTTGTGTTTTCAGTTGTTCTGCCGGGTTGTGGTGTGGGTCTGGGCTTCCGCTCGCTGCCTGCGCAGATCGCTCTGTCGGGCAAAGAATCGCCGTCGCCGTTCTTCGATGAAACCGGTGTCGTAAATGCGGTGTGCCAGATCACGGAAGCCATTCTCCAGCTCTGCAACCGTCATCTTCTCAGGCCGATAGTTCACATCGAACAGCGTGCATGCCTCCCAGGCTTCGGGCTCGATCAGCCTTCCTGAGCGGGCCAGCCGGTCATACAACGGCGCGTTCGGAAACGCCGTCATCACCGTGATCTGCACTTCATACAGACCCGTCGCCCGCACGAAGTCGAATACGGCGTCGAAGCAGGTCGCGTCCTGGCCGTCGAGCCCCAGAACGAAACACCCATTCACAGTCACGCCGGCATCTTGAATCGTCTCGATCGCGCGCTGGTAAGTCTCGCGTTGTTTCAGCTTCCAGTTGGCCTTGTGCTCCAGCCCATCGAGTCCCGATGACGGGCTCTCCAGGCCGATCAGGATTTGCGCGCAGCCTGCGTCCTTCATCATCGCCAGCAACTCCGGGTCACGCGCGATGCTGATGTCCGTCTCGGTAAACCAGCGCAGGCCTTCGGGAATCAAGGCGCGCACCAGCTCGCGTCCGCGCGCCTTGTCGGCAAAGGTGTTGTCATCGGCGAACTCGATGAATGGATGCGGCCACGCCTCCTTGACCCGATGAATCTCGGCGATCACGCGATCGACCGGCTTGGGCTTGAAGCGCGGATTCAACCGGATGGAGGCGCCGCAGAAGTCGCAGTTGAACGGACAGCCGCGCTGCGTCTGCACGGTAATGCGGTTGTATTTGCTGATGTCCAGCAGTTCAAAGCGCGGCATCGGCGACTGCGTGAAATCGAAGTTCAACGGACGTGCATCGTAACGCGGCTGCAGACGGTTCGCGCGCAAGTCGGCGATCATCTGCGGCCACAGCGATTCGCCCTCACCGATCATGGCACTGTCTGCGTGTTGCAGGGCTTCATCAGGCCGGGCGGTTACGTGCAGTCCACCCATCAGCACCTTGACGCCCGCCTCGCGATACCGGTCCGCGAGCTTATAGGCTTCCTTGATTTGCGCAGTGAAACTGGAGATCGCCACGGCATCGTAATTACCCGGCAGTTCGGTGAGCGATGCAGGATCAGGCACTTCGACATAGCCCACCTCCACATCCTCGGGTGTCATCCCCGCGAGCGTGAGCAAACCAAGACTTGGCAGCGAAGCGATCACCTTGCTCCGCTCGACAAAGCCCGGAAGCGTCAGTCCCATGGCGAGCAGTTCTTCATTGCGGCAGCGCACGCCGCTCAGCGCGAGAAGTCCCAGTTTCATCGTACGAAAAGTTCACAAGTTACACCCGCAAGCACTCCACCCACCGGGATGAAGAACAGATGACGCCATGGTTTTCGCCACGCGCTCAGGAAACAACACGTTGGCATCGAAGCCGCACCTACCAGGAAGGCCCACATCGCAACTGAGCCCCACGGCGCACTTATCGGTAGCACGAACTGGGTGAACGCATAACAAAAATTCACCAACGCCAGTCCGAAGAACGAGATGTGACCCAGCCGCGTCAGCCTGCGCCGATAACTCCCATACCCGCCCATCCAGTCCTCTCGATGGAAGAACAGGCCAATGATGGCGCCTGACAGGACGCCGAGTAACATGCCAAGCCAGCCGGCTTTGATCATGGTGAGAACGATGGGATCGAGTTTCATAAGTGCGAAGGTCAGAAGTCAGCCGAGGCCAGAACATGCACGACGTTGCTTCCACCAAAGCCGCTGCTGTTGTTGAGCGCTAGGCGTGGTTGCTGATTGAGAGTTTCGCGGGGCAGATTCAGGTGGGTGCTGTCCTCATCTGGCTCTATCAGATGCGCCTGTCCGGGAATGAATCCCTCGTTTAGCGCCAGCACGCAGAACGCCGCTTCCATCGCACCCGCCAGGGACAAGCCGTGGCCGGTCAGCGCCTTCGTGCTGCTCACCGGGGGCGCATGATCGCCGAAGACCTCACGCAACGCGCGCGCCTCGGCACGGTCCCCCGCGGGCGTCGAAGTCGCGTGGGCATTCACATAGCCGATTTCACTCGCGGTGACTCCGGCATCACGCATGGCCATGCGCATGGCATCACGCACCCCGCGTCCGTCAGGATGTGGCATCGCTACATGATGTCCATCGCACGCCTGCCCCCATCCGAGCATCCGCGCCAGCACCCGCACGCCACGCGCCACCGCACTCGCCGCTGATTCAAGGACCAGCACGGCCGCGCCACCCGTGACCACAAAGCCGTCGCGTCCGCAATCAAAAGGACGCGAGGCCAGCAGCGGATCACTTTGTGCGCTCAAGGCACCCATGCCGGTGAAGGGCAGCGCCACCTCCGCATTCAGGTCTTCCGCCGCGACCACGATCATGCGTTGCTGTCGGCCGAGCCTGATCTCGTCCATCGCATACCCGAGCGCATGGCTGCCCGACGAACACGCGGACACAAAGCCGCAACTCGCACCGCGAATCCCCAGCATCGCCGCCAGATGGAAATTCAGCGAACCCGCCACCGAACTGATCACGCCATGCGGATGCGCGCGCCGCCAACCGCCCGACTCCAGTTTGCCCAGATGCTGGTGCAGCATTTTCGGTGACCCCGCCGAGGCACAAAACAACCCGGTCATACCGTCGCGCAACTCTACATCTGACAATCGCGCCTCTTTCATGGCTTGTTGCAAAGCCGCCAGCGCATACACGCCATGCGGCGGCATCGAACGGGACGCGTGGGCTTCGATCTCGAACTCGTCCGGCCACGACCACGCCGCTGGGTTGCTCCAACTCACATCAAAGCCACTCAGCAAACCACCGACTTTCACATTCAAGTCGGCATCCGCCACCGGCTGCCACGGCGAAAGTCCATGCGTTAGCGAGCGCAGCGACTGACTTACCACGGCACGCGAATGTCCGATGCTGGTGGCGAAACCGAGGCCGGTGATGACGACGCTGGAGTTCATGCCTGATCGAGTTTGCGCATCAGGAATGCCTTCAAGTCTCCCACCGTCTGCACACCGGCCATCTCGCGGGTCTCGATGGGAATGCCAAACAGATCATCCAGTTTGAAAGCCATCTCGGCGAGGGCGAGCGAGTCGAGACCGAGATCTTGATTGAGTCGAAACTCATCCGGCAGCACCGCCGGTGGCTTCGCCGCTCCGGGCGGCAGATGAAATGCAATCACCCCCGGGAGCATCTCGATAAGTGCATCGGCCCCACCCTTTGCATGATAACGCAATGCGGCATCAACGCAGGGCGGCGCGAAACCCAACAAGTCGGCCTTGATTTGCTCAGGCGTCTTGGTTGCGAAAGTAGCAGTGGCGGCGGCGTTCATCTGCCCGAACGCTACGGGCGGAGTCCTGAGAAACGGTAATTGATATTCTTTCCGGGAGTATCGACAAAAGCGATGCGTGAACATTCACCATCTGGAACTGTTCTATTATGTCGCCAAGCATGGCGGCATCATGGAAGCCGTGCGCAAGATTCCTTACGGCATCCAGCAGCCGGCGGTGAGCGCGCAGATTCTCCAGCTCGAGCGAACGGTCGGCACGAAGCTCTTCCAGCGCCGCCCCTTTGCGCTGACGCCGGAGGGGGAGAAGCTGTTCTCGTTCATCAGGCCTTTCTTCGGCGAACTCGCCAGAGTTACCGACGAGATCGCGGGTAGGACCGCGCGCTTTATGCGGCTCGGCGCGTCCGGGCCCGTGCTGCGCCATCACCTGCCGCGCGCGCTGCGCACCGTGCGCGAAGCGATGCCTGGGCTGACCATGCACCTCACCGAGGGCTACGAGCCGCATCTTCTGCAGTTGTTGAAAAAGGACGAGATCGACCTCGCCATCACGGCGCTGCATGACTCGATGCCGCCCGGGTTCGGTGCGCTGCCGCTCCTCTCGCTGCCGCTTTCGCTCATCGTGCCAAAGGCGAGCCGCATCCGCGCCGGGGGGGATCTGTGGAAGTGCGATACCATCGACGAGCCGCTGATCACCTTGCCCGCCGATGACGGCATTTCGCGCAACTTTCAAAAGGGACTCAACAAACTCGGCGTGGACTGGCCGCCGGGGCTGGTCGTCAGCACGCTGGAACTGGTGGAGACCTACGTCGCGGAAGGGTTCGGCTTTGGCGCCGGGGTCGTTGTTCCCGATTTGGAGCCGAACGGTCAAGTGCGGCAGATTCCGCTGCAGGATTTTCCGCCGCTCATGATCGGCGCGGTGTGGGCCGGCACCGCTTCACCGCTCGTGCAGACCCTCGTCTCAGCGTTCCAGCGCTACGCGCAGACTTTTGCCGCCGGGTAGGTGGAAAAGAGAGGCCGAGAAACAGCGACGCGCCGGATTACCGGAATCGTTCGACGGCGCGTCATGACGAAGGTGACCGTGGCATTCTTCCTCGCGGTCTAATGTTCGCGCGCCGCGATCCGTCATTCTCAGTGTGACCATCACAGCTTACGGCGAAAATCGCGTTGCCCCTCCGCAGTGGGGCGGGCAGGCTGCGCGCATGGACTCCCGGGTTTTCCAAATCTCGGCGCTCGCCGGGCTGCTGATCTATGGCGTGGGCTGGCTGGATTTTGAGATCGGCCCGGTGCAGGCGGCGGTAACGCTCGCGGGAGTTTTGCTCATGCAGTGGCTGTGCTCGCGACTGTGGAAGCTGGAGCGTTTTGAGCCGAAGAGCGCGCTCATCTCCGGGCTCTCGCTGTGCCTGCTGCTGCGGACGAATCATCTCGCGCTCGCCGCGGCGGGCGCGGTCATCACCATCGCGGGAAAGTTCGTGCTGCGCTGGCGCGGGAAGCATCTTTTCAATCCCACGAACTTCGGGCTCGTGGCGATGATGCTGGCGACGAACGGCGCGGTGTGGGTCTCGCCGGGGCAGTGGGGCAATGTGGCGTTCTTCGGGTTTTTGATGGTCTGCATCGGCGGGCTGGTGGTCATGCGCGCGGCGCGGAGCGATGTGACGCTCGCGTTTCTCGGCTTTTATCTCGCGCTGATGTTTGGCCGTTCGCTCTACCTCGGCGAGCCGATGACGATCCCGCTGCACCGGCTGCAAAGCGGGGCGCTGCTGCTCTTCGCGTTTTTCATGATCAGCGACCCGAAGACCACTCCGGACTCGCGCGCGGCGCGCATCGTGTTTGCGGCGCTGGTGGCGTATGGCGCGTGGTATGTGCAGTTCCGGCTGTTTCGCACGAACGGCCTGCTGTGGTCGCTGGCCGGGCTTTCGCTCGCGGTGCCGGTGATCGACTGGCTGCTGCCGGGGCGGCGCTACGTGTGGAAAGGAACCCGCCTCGGCGGAGGGGACGGAATTTTTTTAACGGAATTACGGAATTTGACAAAATTAACGGAATTGGATTTGGCGAAAGCACCCGCTGATTCATTGGGCACGCCTTCGCCTTAATTCCGTAATTTGGCAAAATTCCGTCATTCCGTTTCCTCCGAATCCGCCGCCGAAAACTTCCCCACCAACCTGGCCTGCTCACTTCCCTTCTAAAGAGCGCTTGGAGACCTTGAAGAATGTAGCACCCTCGCAGT
>JANXWQ010000484.1 GCA_025351065.1 Chthoniobacter sp.
CGGGGCTCGGGCTGCGCGCGTGGGCGGCGGGCTGCGCGGGCGGACACACGCGGCGCGCGACCATCGAGGCGCCGCGGCTCGCGACAGGCGGGCCGTTTGCCTACGTGCGCAACCCGATTTACCTCGCCAGCGTCATCCTCGGCATCGGCATGGTCGGGCTGCTCGGCGATCCGTGGATGCTCGGGCTGTGCGTCACCGTGTTCGTCTTTCTTTACACGGCCATCGTGCCCGCCGAGGAGCGCTTCCTGCGCGGGCAGTTTGGTGAAAGCTACGCGCGCTACTGCGCCCATGTCCCGCGTCTGCTGCCGCGCCTGCGCCCCTGGCCGGAGGCGGAGCAGCGCCCTTTCGAGCCCGCCGCGACGGCGGGCGATGCGCGCATCGCGCTCATTCTCGTCGCCATTTATTTCGGCCTGCGCGGCGTGGCGTGGGCGCGGCTATCGTGGCTAGGTTTTTGAAACGCTGGCGAGCGGCAGGCGCACGATGATCGTGGTGCCCGCGCCGTAAGTGCTCTCCGCGGCAACGGTGCCGCCGTGCGTCTGCACGATGTGCTTCACGATCGAAAGCCCCAGCCCCGTGCCGCCCTGCTCGCGCGTGCGCGCTTTATCGGCGCGGTAAAAGCGCTCGAAAATATGCGGCAGATCGGTTGGCGGAATGCCCAGCCCATTGTCCTCCACCCGCAGTTCGAGCTGCTCGCCGACCCGCGCCGCGACGAGCCGTATCGCGCCGCCCGAGCAGGTGTACTTCAGCGCGTTTTCCAGCAGATTGCCCAGCACCTGATCGAGCCGCAGCGGGTCGGCGAAAAGCGGTGGCAGCTCCGCGGGCACGTCGAGCGTGAGCGCGATTTTTTTCTTCGCGATCTTGTCCGCCCAGTCCGCCCGCACCCCGCGCAAAAATTCGCCGACCACGATCGCCTCCGGGTGCAGCGTGTCGCGCCGCGACTCCAGCCGCGCCAGCGTGAGCAGGTCTTCGAGCAGCGCGTTGAGGCGCTGCGAGTGCTTGGTCAGAATGGCGAAAACCTCGGCCTGATCCGCGCGCGGCATCTCCGGGTCGTCGCGCAGGTTTTCGAGAAAGCCGTGGAAGATCGACAGCGGCGTGCGCAGCTCGTGCGAGACATTCGCCACGAACTCGCGCCTGACATCCTCGAGCTGCTTCAGGCGGGTAATGTCGCGCAGGATCGTGACCACGCCCGGTGCGCCCGCCTGGTCGCGCATCGGCACGGCATGCACCGCAAAATGCCGCAGCGGCCGCCGGCCATTCATCGCCAGATCACGCGCCTGCGCCTGACCGGTGGCCAGGGCCGTGGCGATCATGGTCTCGAGGTCGGGCTCGCGAAAAATCTGGAGCACGGTCTGGCCCTGCGGCTCGCCCTTTGGCTCGAAGAGGCTGATGAATGAAGGATTCACGAGCCGCACCACATGCAGCGCGTCCACCACCATTACGCCCTCGGCCATGCTCGCGAGGATGGTGCGGAGATTGAATTCCCCGCCCTCCGTCTGCCCGCGCAGCCGCGCCTGCTCCGCCTCGAGTTCATCCACCCGCTGCGCCAGCCGCCGTACGTTTTGGACAAAACGCCGGTGCGAAAACCACCAAGCCAGCGCGAGGCTGGCGGCGAGAAATCCGAGGAGCCAAGACATGCGGTTTCCCCGCTACCGTTCCGCCACGCGGTAGCCGAAACCGCGGATCGTCTCGATGCAGTCCGCCGCCTTCCCCAGCTTCTCCCGCAGCCGCCGGATGTGCGTGTCCACGGTGCGCGTGTCGATGGCGGTCTCGTAGCCCCACACGTCGTTGAGCAGCGTGTCGCGGCTCTGCACGCGGCCGCGGCGCTCAATGAGCAGGGTGAGGAGCTTGAATTCCGTGGCCGTGAAATCCATCGGTTTCCCCGCGATGGTGACTTCGTAGCGGGCGCGGTCGATTTTGATGTCGCCGATGGCCAGATGCTCGCTGGCCTCGGTCGCGCCCGCCGCCCGGCGCATCACCGATTTCACGCGCAGCACCAGCTCGCGCGGGCTGAACGGCTTCGTGAGATAGTCGTCCGCGCCCAACTCGAGGCCCACGATGCGGTCCACCTCTTCCGCTTTCGCCGTGAGCATGATGATCGGGATGTGCGCCGTGACCGGATCCTTTTTCAAAACCTTGCACACCTCCAGACCGGACATTTCCGGCAGCATGAGATCGAGCACGATGAGCGCCGGCACCGTCTCGCGCGCCTGCGTGAGGGCGGTCACGCCATCCTCGGCCTTGATGACGTTGAAGCCCGCGTTCTTGAGGTTCAACGAAACGAGTTGGAGGACATCGGGCTCGTCGTCGGCGACGAGGATCCGTTTGTTCGCGGCTTTGCTGGTCATGGATTGGCGCGGATTCTAGGAGTGGGAAAATGGCCCGCAAGAAGTGGGATGTGACATTCCTGTTACACCCCGCGCCGGGGCGCAAGCGGCATCGCGAGCGCCGGCTTGCCCTCGTGGCGCGCGGGCCTGAAAATAACCTGACCTTTTCTGCAAGAACCCGTCTCGCATCCCCGTCCGTCCAAAGCGGACTGGACATGAACGCAGTGGTGGCGTTGAAACCATTCATGCGTTTCCTCCTCACTGCGATGGTTCTGGGCTGCTGCGTCGCGAGCTGCCAATGCGCGGCCGAGGAACCGGCACCCGTGGACGCCGCCAAGCCCGCTCCCACCTTCAAGGACGGTCCCATTTTCACCGTCACCGCGGAATGCCAGATCGTGACCCTCCCGCAAAAAGCCGCGCTCAAGCTGCTCCCCGACCTCATCGACGAGCGCAAGATCGACGCCGCCTACGACCGGCTCCAAGCCATGCTTCTGGCCAACCAAGCCGACCTGGTCGGCAACCTCATCGTCAAAACCCAGGAAGGCGTGAAGGCCGAGTCGCAATCCATCGACGAACTGAGCTTTCCCACCGAGTGGGATCCGCCGAATCTGCCGGATCTCAAGGATGTGCCCAAGGCCGACATGGCCGCCATCGTCAAAAACTGGCCGGTGGCGGGCTACCAACCGACAGCCTTCGAGACGCGCAATCTCGGCCCCCATCTCGATTTCACACCCCTAACGCATTCCCCAGACGGGCGGGTCTTTGAGGTCGCAGTGGAGGTGAATGATGTGCGGATTCTCCGCGTGGATTTTTTTTCCGCCGGCGTCACCCCGGCGTCACCCCGGCGGGAAAAAAGGTGGGAATGGAGAAACCCCAGTTCCACTCGGTCAGGAACACCTCCACCCTGCGCCTGCAAAACGGCCAGCGAACCGTTCTTGGAGCGCACAAGATTCCGGGGGACAAGGGACTGATGGAGATTTTCCTGCTCCGGGTTACGGGGAGCAAATTGCCGTAGGATCAAGCTTGTTCGCAGTCCCGAGGCTTCGCGTGGACGCCCACTTTCCGCTAATGAAATCCCGCGCGGGATGATTAGTGTGGCGTTTGTCCGATGCCCCGTTTCGCCTTCACCTTCACCGCCCTGCTGCTCGCTCTCGTGCCAGTGTGCGCGGTGACGCCGCAGGAGGCGGAGTTTTTTGAAAAGAAGGTGCGGCCTGTCCTCTCCGAGCAGTGCTACAAATGCCACGGGCCGGAGAAGCAGAAGGCGGCGCTGCGGGTGGATTCGCGGGCGGCGATCCTGAAGGGCACGGAGGACGGGCCGGTGATCGTGGAGGGCAAACCGGAGCAGAGCGCGTTCATCAAGAGCATCCGCCACGAGGGCGACTCGAAGATGCCGGAGAAGGCCGACAAGCTGGCCGACGAGCAGATTGCCAATCTCACCGAATGGGTGCGCATGGGCATGCCGTGGCCGGAAAACGGC
>JANXWQ010000485.1 GCA_025351065.1 Chthoniobacter sp.
GAATGCTGGGATGCTAAGTCTGGTGTTGTGGATGCTGGAATTTGTACGGAGGAATTCAATTGAATTCTTCCACGCCAACTGTGGGAATGTCATGAAGAAGGAAACGTAATGAGAGTGATCTGCTTGATGGTGACCGGCGGCTCGTTGATGCCGAGCACGCAGGAGCCTTCGCACGGCGCGGGGCAGACGCGGCCGGTGAACTCGGGGAAGTTGTTCGTCTTGTGCAGCCGCTCCAGCGCTTCCTTCCACAGCCCGCGATAGACGAGGTCGTTCCATTCCGGGATGAGGTTGTTGATCGGGCAGCCGCTCGCCATGCCGCTGATGAGCGTGCCGGTGTGGCAAAACGGAACGCCGCAATCCATGCAGCGCGCGCCTTGCGAGCGGAGTTTGTCCTCCGGCAGGTGAAGGTGAAATTCCTGCCAGTCGCGTGCGCGTTCGAGAGGTGCGCGGTCGGCGGGGATTTCGCGGAGATATTCGATGAAGCCGGTTGGTTTTCCCATTTTTCGTTCGGTCTTAAATTTTCGTCTAGCCGCCGCCGACCCGCGCCACGTCGCGGGCGTTGGCTTCAAAGGCGGCGTCGAGCGCCTCGTCGCCGCTGAGGCCCTCGGCCTGGGCTTTGGCGAGGGCTTGCAGCACGCGCTTGTAATCTTTCGGCATGACCTTGACGAACTTCGGCACCATTTCGTCCCAAAGCGCGAGAACTTTGAAAGCTTTCTGGCTCTTCGTGTAGTCGGCGTGCCGCTTGATGAGCAGGCGCACGGCCTCGCCCTCGGCGGCTTCCATTTTTTCGAGCGCGACCATTTGCAGGTTGCAGCGCGTGGCGAAGTCGCCGGCCTCGTCGAGGATGTATGCGGTGCCGCCGCTCATGCCGGCGGCGAAGTTGCGGCCAGTCGGGCCGAGGACGACGACGCGGCCGCCGGTCATGTATTCGCAGCCGTGGTCGCCCACGGCTTCGACGACGGTATCGACGCCGGAATTTCGCACCGCGAAACGCTCGCCGGCCATGCCGCGAATGAAGACTTCGCCGGCGGTCGCGCCGTAGAGGGCGACGTTGCCGATGATGATGTTGTCCTCGGCGGCAAACGTGGAGGCCGCAGGCGGGTAGATGATGATGCGTCCGCCGCTGAGGCCCTTGCCCACGTAGTCATTGGCGTCGCCTTCGAGTTCGAGGGTCACGCCCTTCGGGACGAAAGCGCCGAGGCTCTGGCCGGCGCTGCCTTCAAACTGCAGATGCACGGTGCCGTCGGGCAGGCCCTGCGGATGGCGCTTGGTGATCTCGTTGCCGAGGATGGTGCCGACGACGCGGTTGGTGTTTTTGATCGGCAGCCGGGCGGTGACTTTTTCGCCGCGCTCGATGGCGGGTGCGCAAAGGCCGAGCAGCTTGGTGATGTCGAGCGACTTCTCCAGGCCGTGATCTTGTTTGTCCGTGCAATAGCGGCCGACCTCGGGGCCGGCGGGCGGCGAGTAGAGCAGCTTCGAGAGGTCGATGCCTTTCGCTTTCCAATGCTCGACGGCGTGCTTCGGCTCGAGCGCGTCGGTGCGGCCGACCATTTCGTTGATCGTGCGGAAGCCAAGCTGGGCCATGATCTCGCGCACTTCCTGCGCGATGAACTTCATGAAGTTGACCGCGTGCTCGGGATCGCCGGTGAAGTTTTTCCGCAACTGCGGATCCTGCGTGGCGACGCCGACGGGGCACGTATTAAGATGGCACACGCGCATCATGATGCAGCCGAGCGAGACGAGCGGCGCGGTGGCGAAACCGAACTCCTCGGCCCCGAGCAGCGCGGCGATGACCACGTCGCGGCCGGTCTTGAGCTGACCGTCGGTTTCTACGGCGATGCGCGAGCGGAGGTTGTTTAGCACGAGCGTCTGGTGCGTTTCGGCGAGGCCGAGTTCCCACGGCAGGCCGGCGTGTTTGATCGAGGTCTGCGGCGAGGCGCCGGTGCCGCCGTCGAAGCCCGAGATGAGCACGACATCCGCGTGCGCTTTGGCCACGCCCGCGGCGATGGTGCCGACGCCGACTTCGCTCACCAGCTTCACGCTGACGCGCGCGGCGCGGTTCGAGTTTTTCAAATCGTGGATCAGCTCCGCGAGGTCTTCGATGGAGTAGATGTCGTGGTGCGGCGGCGGCGAGATGAGGCCGACGCCCGGCGTCGAGTGCCGCACTTTCGCGATCCACGGATACACCTTTGCACCCGGAAGCTGGCCGCCTTCGCCGGGCTTCGCGCCTTGCGCCATCTTGATTTGCAGCTCGTGGGCTTTCGTGAGGTAAAGGCTCGTGACGCCGAAGCGGCCCGACGCGACCTGCTTGATGGCGCTGTTCTTCGAGTCGCCGCGTTCGTTCGTCCAGGTGTAGCGCGCCGGGTCTTCGCCGCCTTCGCC
>JANXWQ010000536.1 GCA_025351065.1 Chthoniobacter sp.
CGCTCCGCCTGCCCAAGGAGCGGGAGGCCGCCCACCCCACCGGCAGGCGGAGCGCCCGCCCTACAGCCGCCGCGTTGATGTGCGCGCTAGTTATTGGCGGCTGCAAAAAGGAGGATGCGGCCTTTGAGATGATGTCGCCTCCGACCGCGACCATGGCCTTGCAAAAATACTGGACTGTCCCCGACTTCACCCTCACCGAGCGCAGCGGCCAAAGCGTGAAACTCGCCGACTTAGCCGGCAAAGTATGGGTCGCCGATTTCTTTTACACCACCTGTCCCGGCCCGTGCCCCATGCTTAGCAGCCGCCTCAGCGACGTGCAAAAGGAACTCGGCTCCGAGCCCGGCCTGCGCCTCGTCTCCATCTCCACCGACCCGGAAAAAGACACACCTGAAGTGCTGACGCTCTACGCCAAACGCTTCCAAGCCACCGACCGCTGGCTCTTTCTCACCGGCCCGAAAGACGACATCTACAGCCTCGCGCGCGACGGCTTCAAGCTCCCCATCGCCGAGCCCGCCAGCTCCGGCGCGCAGATCATCCACAGCACCCGTCTCATGCTCATCGACCGCACCGGCACCGTCCGCGGCTTCTACGAAGCCACCGGCGAAACCGGCGTCCGCGACCTCATTCGCGACCTCCGCAAACTGCTGGAGGAAAAGCCATGACTGTCTCCAGCCTCCCGCTGCTCAATGCCAGCCTCAACGGCCTAAGCACCGTCTTCATCATCGCCGGCATTATTTTCATCAAGCGCGACATGAAACTGGCGCACATCGTGGCAATGCTCAGCGCGCTGCTTACTTCCACGGTGTTTCTGGTTAGCTACGTGACCTATCACTGCTTGAAACAAGGCGTGGTCACAAAGTTCACTTACCCCGGCTGGCCGAAGGCGGTCTATTACTTTATCCTAGCCACCCACGTCCCACTGGCTGCACTGACCTTGCCGCTTGTCATCCTTACCATCATCCCCGCCTTTCGCGCCCGGTATGACAAGCACCGCCGCATCGCCAAGATAACCTTTCCCGTCTGGTTCTACGTCTCCGTCACCGGCGTCCTTGTCTATCTCATGCTCTACGTCTGGTTCCCGCCGGTGATCTAGACTGGGCTCCAGCCTTCCATTGGCGCACGGTTCAAAGTGCCTGCGAAAGCGCGAGAACATTTTAAGTTAAAGCGTAGCCGTCCGTTTGCGGCGCCTCGGGTAGGGTGGGCGTCCCGCCCGCCGAGCGACACATCCTGCGGCGCGACCTTTCGTCGCTGTGGAAAGTGCGAGGCGCCGCCTAGCCGGTCAGCTACGATATTTCTTAAACCGCTCTAGCGCTGCTTCCAAGTCGTCACCGTGCGTCCATTTTCGACTGGAGCCCCAGCTTCCGGCAGAGCGCCTGCACCTCGGCATCGAGTTTCTCCCGCGTGCGGCCGCGCACTAGCTGTTCCGCCTCCGCTTGGTCGGGCGGGATCCCGCGCCGGAGCGCGTCGAAGTACGCCGCCATGCTCACGCGTCGCCGCTCCCGTCGTGGTGCAAAAACCAGTGCGTGAGCAGCGCCGAAGAATTGTCCAGCGGGTACGCCGTGACCGCCTTCACCTCGTCACTCCACTGCGGCGGAGTCATCGGCATGAGCCGCGACGGCGCAATCAGCAGCAGGTCGCGCCGGTCCGGCCCCGCCCGCCATTTCAGCAGATAGTCGTGCATCGCGCCGTCGAGGTTTTGAAAAGAGTACCGGCCCCGCGGGTACGGCGTCGCCGCCATGCACTCGGCAAAACCGTCGTTCAGCCACCCCGGCAACGCCGCGCCCCAGCGCCCGAGGAACTGATGCGTGACCTCGTGTTTCAAAACAAAAAGCTGCCGCTGAAAATCCAGCACCAGCGCGTGCGTGCCCTGTTTGATGCCGAGGTTCGGCGCAAGCGCATCGCCTAAGCCGAACCCTCGTTCCGGGCAAGGCGCACCGCGGGCTGTAGGGGAAGCTGCCAACTTCCCCGAACCACCCGCCGCGGGAACCCAACGGGTTCCCCTACAGCCCCGCCCCGCTGCTCCGCCCGCGCCTCTCCACCAGCCGCCGCACAAGCAGCAGCACTCCACCCAGCCCGAGCCCTGCGGCGAGATACTGCCACCGCACCCACGTCTCCGGCGTGTGCGTTGTCAGCGACAAGTGCGCGTTCGCCTTGACCTTTTTGAAATGGATGACCTGCCCCTCGGTCGGGAAATCCACCGCCAGCGAAATGCGCCCCGCCGTCTGCATCCGCCGCGCGTCCTCCTCGGCAGCATTTTGTCCCTGCTGAAATCTGCCCGCGCCTGCGCCGCCGCCAAAAGCCTGGCCGGCCACCACCGCCGGAGCGCTTTGCAGAAGCGCCGGTACCGCCGCACTCGCAGGCGGCACCTGCACCGCGCCATTCGCAATCCCCATCTGCTGCTGCATCTGCGCAGGCTGCTGTTCGAGTTGCAGCTGCTTGAAGCGGGTTTGATTGCCACGCGCCGTGTTGAAGACCACGTCCTTCTCATTGCTCCCCGCGCTTTCCTGCGCGTCCGGCATCTTTTCACCCATCGCCGCTTTGATCTGCCGCACCTCGGCCTCCTCCGCTCCGCGCTTGGCCTCCATTGACTTGAGGCTCGCAATGGACGCATCCGCAGCCGCCACCGGCGCGTTTGCCGCGCCTTTGCCTGGCGCCGCCGGCTTCTCCGCAATCGTCCGCTGCTGGAGGACGATGTTGTCGTTCAGGTAAAGGTTGTTCCCCACGCCCTCCGCATTGACCGGAGCGGGTGTGGCCGGCTGTTTTTGCTGCGCGTAGCCGCCGTTTGCGCTCCAGTTTTGGGTCGGGTGTGCCTGACG
>JANXWQ010000551.1 GCA_025351065.1 Chthoniobacter sp.
AAAAAATCGAGGCCTGCTAGGATGTCGCTGTTCATAAAATGGTGTCCGTTTCCGGGGACAAAAAAAGTGGGTTTTGAAACCCACTGGGCTGAAGCCGGATTTGGAGTGCGCGCAAATTACGAGACGCGCGCGGAAGCGTCAAGGCGGGAAAGCGGAGGGCGCGGGCGAGAGGCTGGGCGCGCTACCGTTCGGACGGTTTTGTTTTTGTAACGCAGAGACGCAGAGAGCGCAGAGTTTTTTTTGCGGGCCGATTTTCGCCTCTGCGCCCTCTGCGCCTTTGCGTCTCTGCGTTTTCAAAAAAACTGTGCTGAAGCGCGCAGGCCGTGTCGCGTTAAAGCCCGGTGCGCTTCTTGATCCGCGCGATGTTTTCGCGCGCAAAATCGCGCTGATCCTGCGGCAGGTCGGGGTCGTCGAGCACGCGCATGAAGGCGTCGATGGCGCGCGGCGCGTCACCCGCGGCGGCGTGGGCCTGCGCGAAGTAAAGCTGGTAGCCGGAGACGGGGCGGGAGTCGGCCTCGGCGCGGGCGATGAGCTGGTTGAGCGCGGTGATTTCGGCGGCGTAGGCGTGGGCTTCGTGGGCGATTTTTGCGTGATAAAAAAGCAGGTTCGGGTCTTCCGGCAGACGTTCGATGAGCTGTTTCGAGAGTTCGTAGGCTTCGGAAAAATGCTTCGTGCCGAAGAGCAGTTGGGTCTTCGTCGCGAGCGCGGGCAGGTAGTCTTTTTCCTGCGCCAGCGCGCGCTCGGCGGCGGCGAAAGCCTCGCGGTATTCGCCGCGGTGCATGTGGTAAATGGCGAGGCCGTTCCACGCGTCGGGCAGCCGGGTGTCGAGCTGCACGGCCTCGTCGAGCAGTTGCTTGCCCGTGGCAAACTCCCGTACGGCCACGAGCTTGACCGCCGTCTGTGCGAGAAACATCGCGCGGTCATGCGCGGGTGCTTTGGAAAAGCGCAGTCGCACCGGCTGGAGGTCGTCCATTTGCCAGGGCCGCGCCCCGTCCCGCCGAAAGACCAGCGCCTGCGGATCGACGTAGCTCAGCGCCCAATCCTTCGTCTCCGCGAGGTGGTCGAGCAGCGGGCGGTACTGGCTCGGGTCGCCGACGAAAAGCAGCGCGTCGAAACGAAACTGGCGGTCGAGTTGGCGGAAGAGTTTTGGTACCAGCACCGCCTGCGCAAAGCTGCGCGTGCGCGCCGATTGATCGTCGCGATCCTCCTCCGTGACCAAGTCCGGCCGCCGCGCGAGCAGCCATGGCCGCGCGCCGCCATTGAAGTACAGCGCCTTCGCCTGCAAGCCCTCCAGCGCCAGCACCGGCGTCTCCAGCAGCGGATTCGCGGGGCGGAAATGCGGGCTTAAAAACCACCACGCCAGTGCCGCTGGCAGCGCCCCGGCGGCCAGCAGCAGCGCGGTGCGGCGGGCGGATGGCGTGGTGAAAAGGTGCGGCATGACGGGGCGCGGAACGTAGCGGGAATAATTCCTTGCGCCAACTTCGGCGCTGAATTAACTACCGCTCCCCGATTCGGGGCACGGGTTGGTAGCTCAATGGTAGAGCAGTACCCTTTTAAGGTATTGGTTCCGGGTTCAAGTCCCGGCCAACCCACTTTTCCCCCAGCGCCCGGCCCGGCGCGGGAACTTTCACCCCGCGCCGCCATTCCTGCTTTCACCGCGGAAAAATCCCGCTATTAAATGGCCCGCCATGATCCGTCTCCTGCCCGCCGTTTTTCTCTCGCTCACCATGCACGCCGTCGCCGCGCCCAAGCCCGCCCCAGCGACGCCCGCGCCCGAGCCCACACCCGCCGTCGCGTCCGCTCCGGCGGCCCAGCCCGCCACCGCTTTGCCTGCCGATGCCGCCGCGCCGCCGCCCGCGGGGCAGCCGCGCTCCACCTACTCGCAGTGCCATGTCGATGGCCCATACGTCGCCATGACGTTCGACGACGGCCCGCACGGCGCGAACACCCCGCGCCTGCTCGAAATGCTCCGACAGCGCAATATCCACGCGACCTTTTTCCTCGTCGGGCAATGCGTGGCGGAGTTTCCCGACATCGTCAAAAAAATTGTCGCCGACGGGCATGAGATCGCCAACCACTCGTGGTCGCACCCGCAGCTTTCGGCCATGTCCGAGAGCGCCGTGCGCGACCAGCTCCAGCGCACGCACGACGCCATCATCGCAGCGTGCGGGGTGACGCCGAAGATCATGCGCCCGCCGTATGGGGCTTTCACCGCGCGGCAGCGCGCGTGGGCGCTGGGCGAGTGGGGCTACAAGTGCATCCTCTGGGATGTCGATCCGCTCGACTGGAAAGTGCGCAACGCCGAGCATGTGAAAACGGAGATTTTGAAGCAGGCCGTGCCCGGCTCGATCATCCTCTCGCACGACATCCACAAGACCACCGTCGATGCCATGCCCGAGACGCTCGACGCCTTGCTGGCGAAAGGTTTCAAGTTTGTCACCGTCTCCGAACTCGTGGCGATGGACAAGCCCGTGGCGCCCAAACCGAAGGCCACGCCCGCGCCGAAAGCCGACGCGCCCGCCAGCGCGAAAGCCGAGCCCGCCGCGCCCCCTGCGCCGAAGGACAAGGTGAAGCCGTGAGCCGACGGGCGGTTTTAATTTTGGGTCTTAGGTAGCTGAGAGCGGGTTTTGGCGGACAAGAGAAAGGAGTCTTGCAAAAAGCAAACGTGACCATCTTCTCTCAATAGGGGCTGAAATATGGTTGGCGACTTGTTGGAGCGCTGCTTAGCGCAAGGCCTTGAACCGAATAGCTGGGTTTGGATTTCGGGCTTGTTAGCTTGGTGGCGGGTTGCACGCGGGCGTCAAACCGGCCCGCACCGCGAAGCAGAGCTTCTCCGCAAAGCTTGCGTCCCCTAAAGCCCCACTTTGGGAAAGAGGGGGAATGGTGCATTTTTTCCTCATATGGCTTGTCCCGTGCTTATGCTGGATGGCAGGCGCTTCTGCGCATGTCCGATAACCAAACAAGACCAAATGAATCACTCATCATGCTAATCTGGAGCGGCGCTGGCTTACTGGTTCCCGTCTTCGTGATCATGGGCTTCTGGTTCCTCCGGGACTTCCTCGACTACACGCTTTTGCACAAGCAGGGCTACTACGCGGCACACGGCTGGGCACACTTTCTCTCGGCCCTTATTGCTGGGGCGGCTTGTTATGCCCTCGGAACTTTTCTTAGCCGCCCAACTGGCAAGGTCATAGTGGATAAGAAGACTGGAGAGGAATACCCCGTTCGCAACTACCATACATTCTTTTTCATCCCCATGCAGTGGTGGGCGTTCGTCATCGTCGCCACCGGCATTTACCTTTGGATTAAAGCATGACCTTTTCCTCCTCGTACTCAAAAGCCTGACTTTGGGAACGAGAGAAGGAGGGGAAAATCCCGCAATGCCTTTTGCGCGGCTACGCGCTGAGCAACTGCCGCAGCACATACGGCAGGATGCCGCCGTGGCGGACGTATTCGATCTCGATGGCGGTGTCGATGCGGCAGCGGAGGGTCTGGCGGGTCGCGGTGCCGTCGGCGCGGTGAATGACCAGGGTGAGGTCGCTCATGGGGCGGAGGTCGTCGCTGAGGCCGAGGAGGTCGAAGGTCTCGGTGCCGTCGAGCCGGAGGGTGGCGGCGCTGACGCCGTCGGGGAATTGCAGGGGGACGAGGCCCATGCCGCAGAGGTTGCTGCGGTGGATGCGCTCGAAGCTCTGGGCGATGACGGCTTTGACGCCGAGCAGGGCGGTGCCTTTGGCCGCCCAGTCGCGGGAGCTGCCGGTGCCGTACTCCTGGCCGGCGAGGATGATGAGGGGGACGCCGGAGCTTTGGTATTTGAGGGCGGCGTCGTAGATGGGCATGACGGTGCCTTCGGGCTGGTGCCGGGTGACGCCGCCTTCGGTGCCGGGGGCCATGAGGTTCTTGATGCGGACGTTGGCAAAGGTGCCGCGGGTCATGATGCGGTCGTTGCCGCGGCGGGAGCCGTAGCTGTTGAAGTCGTCGCGCTCGACGCCGTGCTGGGTGAGGTAGGCGCCGGCGGGGGAGGCGGGCTTGATGGCGCCGGCGGGTGAGATGTGGTCGGTGGTGACGCTATCGCCGAAGATGCCGAGCGGGCGGGCGCTTTTGATTTCGTGGATGTGGCCTGGCTCCATGGAGAAGTTATTAAAGAAGGGCGGCTCCTGGATGTAAGTGGAGTGCTCGTCCCACGCATAGACGTCGCCGACGGTGGAGGGGATTTCGTTCCACTTCGGATTCTGCGTGGCGAAGTCGGTGTAGAGCCGGCGGAAGACCTCGGGGCTCAAGGCGCTGCGCATGGCGTCGTTGATTTCGCTGAGGCTCGGCCAGAGGTCGCGGAGGAAGACGGGCGCGCCATCGGCGGCGAGGGTGATGGGTTCGTTGGTGAGGTCGATATCGACGCGGCCCGCGAGGGCGAAGGCGACGACGAGCGGCGGCGACATGAGGAAGTTCGCCTTGATGTTCTGATGCACGCGCGCCTCGAAGTTGCGGTTGCCGGAGAGGACGCTGGCGGTGATGAGGTCGTGCTGGGCGATGGCTTCCTCGAGCGCGGGATGGAGCGGGCCGCTGTTGCCGATGCACGTCGTGCAGCCGTAGCCGACGGTCTGAAAACCGAGCTGATCCAGGTAAGTCTGGAGGCCGGTCTTAGTAAGATAGTCGGTAACAACGCGGGAGCCTGGCCCGAGGGAGGTTTTCACCGCGGGGTTCACCGAGAGCCCGCGGGCGACGGCTTTCTTAGCTAGTAAGCCGGCGGCTAACATGACGCTCGGGTTGCTAGTATTAGTACAGCTAGTAATCGCCGCGATCAGGACGGAGCCGTGACCGATGTGCGTGTCCGCAGGCCGGTAAGACGTGCGCGTGATTTCGTCGGCGGGCGTGGGACCTGGCCGGTTAGTTACCATTTCGGCGACATTTTGCGGCGTGCCTTCCTGCATGTGACTCGCAGCGGATTTGCCCTCGGTGGAAAAGAGTTCGGGCGCGGCGTTCTGAGTCGAGCCGTTGATGTGGACGGGCACTTTCTTCGCGAGGTCTTCCGCCGTTTTGCCATAGCCGCCGTCGGGCAGCGCCGCGGTGAACAGGCTGGTGAAGGTCTTCTTCAAGTCCGGCAGATTGATGTGATCCTGCGGCCGTTTCGGGCCGGCCACGCCGGGAACGACGGTCGAAATATCCAGCTCCAGATCGACGCTGTAGTCGCACTGGCCTCTGACCGGAATGCCCCAAAGGCCCTGCGCCTTGTAGTAGTTCTCGAAAGCCGTGACATGCTCCGCGGTGCGGCCCGTGCCGGTGAGATACGCGGTCGTTTCCTCATCCACGCCGAAGAAGCCCATCGTCGCGCCGTACTCCGGCGCCATGTTGGCGATGGTCGCGCGATCCACCACGGGCAGCGACTTCGCGCCCGGCCCGTAGAACTCGACAAACTTCCCGACGACCTTCGCCTTGCGCAGCATCTGCGTGATGTGCAGCACCACGTCGGTCGCGGTCACGCCTTCCGCCACCGCGCCGGTGAGGTGGACGCCGACGACTTCCGGCGTGAGAAAATAAACCGGCTGCCCAAGCATGCCCGCCTCCGCCTCGATGCCGCCGACACCCCAGCCGACGACGCCGAGCCCATTGATCATCGTCGTGTGCGAGTCCGTGCCGACGAGTGTGTCGGGGTAATACACGCCGTCTTTTTCGAGCACGCCTTTCGCGAGGTATTCGAGATTCACCTGATGCACGATGCCGATGCCGGGCGGCACGACGCCGAATGTCTTGAACGCCTGCTGGCCCCACTTCAGCAGCATGTAACGCTCGCGATTGCGCTTGAATTCGAGATCGAGATTCAACGCGAGCGCCTGCGCCGAGCCGAAGAAATCCACCTGCACCGAATGATCGACCACGAGATCGACGGGCACGAGCGGCTCGATCATTTTCGGATCACGCCCGAGCCGCGCGACGGTGCTGCGCATGGCCGCGAGATCGACGAGCAGCGGCACGCCGGTGAAGTCCTGCAACACCACGCGCGCCACGACGAACGGGATTTCCACGGGCGCGGGAGCCTTCGCGTTCCAGTTCGCCAAAGCGCGCACGTCCTCCTCGCGCACGCGTTTTCCGTCGCAGTTGCGCAGCACGCTTTCCAAGACAATGCGGATCGAAACCGGCAGCCGCGAGACCGGCCCGACGCCCGCTTTTTCCAGCGCGGGCAGTGAGTGGAAAATCCCGCGCTGGCCGTTGCCGAGATCGAATTTCTGCTGGGTGTGAAAGGCGTCGCTCATGGTGGTGTTTTTTAGGCCGCAGAGGAAAGCGCACGCCGCCCGCGACGGCAAGCCCCGGCTGTTTTTGCCCGTCCACCGGACTGCGCGTTGGCCGCGCCGGGATTTTTTCCGCACGCATTTCTCGACAACCGACGCAGGCGAGCTTTTACTTTGCGGGCAACCTCAATTTTTGCTCCTCCCTTTATGCCCAAATTCAATTACGTCGCGCTCGACGCCCGCGGTCAGGAATCCGTCGGGGTCATCGAAGCCTCCACCTCCAACGACGCGGTCGGCCAGCTCCGCCAGTCGGGTTATTTTCCCACGAGCGTCATCGAGGAGGGCAAGGGCAAGGCCGTGGCCAAGAGCGCGAAGGCGGTGCAGAAAAAAGCCAAGGAGATGAGCGCGCCCAAGGCGAAAAAGGGCGGCATCGTGCTCTTTCAAAAGAAGACGGTGAAGAGCAAGACGCTGATGATTTTCACCCGCCAGCTCGCCACGCTGATCGACGCCGGCCTGCCGCTGCTGCGCAGCCTCACGGTGCTGGCCAAGCAGGAAAAGGATCCCGTTTTGCAAAACACCATCAACGCCCTGGCCGACGCCGTGCAGGGCGGCAGCACCTTCTCCGAGTCGATGGCGCAGCACCCGCTCATTTTCAACAAGCTCTACATCAACATGGTCAAGGCGGGCGAGCTGGGCGGCGTGCTCGAGCTGGTGCTGAACCGCCTCGCGGAGTTCCAGGAAAAGGCGCAGAAGGTGAAGAACAAGGTCATCTCGGCGATGGCCTATCCGGTCATCGTGCTGATCATCGCCATGCTCATCATGGTGTTCCTGATGGCCTTCATCGTGCCGAAGTTTCAGGCGATCTTTAATGACATGCTCAGCGGTGCGCCGCTGCCGCCGATCACGCGCTACGTCATCAACGTGAGCGAGGTGATTCAGAAAATGTTCATCCCGCCGTACCTGTGGTACACCATCGGGTCGGTGACGGCGCTGGTGGTGGGGTGGAAGGCGATGAGCAGCAGCGCGGGTGGCCGGCGCTTCATGGATCGCGTGACGCTGGCGACGCCGCTCTTCGGCGACCTGCTGCGCAAAAGCGCGATCTCGCGCTTCAGCCGCACCTTGGGCACGCTCGTCACGTCCGGCGTGCCGATCCTCCAGGCGCTGAACATCACGCGCGACACGGCGGGCAATGTGGTCATCGCCGAGGCCGTGTCAAAGGTGCATGACGCGGTGAAAGAGGGCGAGTCCATCGTCCAGCCGCTCGAGGCCAGCGGGGTTTTCCCGCCGATGGTTATTTCGATGGTGGACGTGGGCGAGGAGACCGGCCAGCTCCCGGAGATGCTGCTGAAAATCGCCGAAGTCTATGACGACGAAGTGGACAACGCCGTCGAGGGCCTGACCTCGCTGCTGGAGCCCATCATGATCGTCGTCCTGGCGCTCATCGTCGGCACCTTCGTCATTGCGCTCTTCATGCCGCTGATCGAGATCATCAAAAAGATGGGCGGCCATAACGGCTAGACTATTGCGGATTTTCCGTCTCCAGCTACTGTCTCCCATGCGTTCTCCTCATCCCCTCCGCCGCGCCTTTACCCTCATCGAAATGCTCGTGGTCATGGCGGTCATCGCCATCCTCGCCGCGATCCTGCTGAACCTGAACGGCCTCGTCCAAGCCAAAGCCGCCCGCACGCGGGCTGACGGGGAAATCAAGGCGCTCTCCACCGGTTGCGACGCCTACAAGGCGGACAACGGCACGTATCCGCAGAGCAATGACACCGACAGTCTCGACCCGCGAGCCGACGGCAATCCGAATGATGCGAAATACAAAAGCGCGAGCCTTTATCTCTACAAGCAACTCAGCGGAGATTTGAATGCCAATGGCCGGAACGAACCTACCGGCACGCCTCCCGAGCCCAGGGCCTACGTGACGGATTTCTTTACGCCCGCGCGACTCGACGGCACGCAAGGGGCGAATGGCGCGCTGACTTTAGTGACTAACATCAAAGACCCCTACGGCAACCCCTACGGCTATTCGACCGCGGGCTTAAAGGTTGAGCAGGATTTCCGGGTGGACACGACCAAGCCTCGCGCGACGGGCAAAGGCTACAATCCGACCTTTGATCTTTGGTCTACTGCGGCAAAGATGACCAGCCCGAGTACCGATCCAACGATCGTCAACGTCTGGGTCAAAAACTGGTGACACCAGGCGGGCCGCACCCGTTTTTCCCGATGAAATTTTCCGACCGCCGCACCATCCGTGCGGCGGTTTGGTTTCTGGCTGGCAGCGCGGTTTTTTCCGCCCGGTTCACTGTCGCCGAAAGTCCGCCGCTGCGCCCATGGTCGGACTACCGCGCGATCATGTGGATCGGCGACACGGCTTACAAAAAGCCGGACAAGCTCCCGCTTTTTTTCCAGCGTCTGCGCGAGATGGGGATCAATGCGGCGATGGTGCATCACGACGCACCGACGCAGGCGCTGCTCGAAGCGAAGATGCCCTACTACGTGGAGAACTTGGTGAACAAAGGGCTGTGCCTGAAATGGAACTCACGCGTGAGCGACTGGGACAAAATGGTGACCGCGTGGAAGACGCCGCGCGACGAAGCCGGGCTCGTCCGCGAATACAGCCTCGACGATCCGCAGTGGCGCGCGTGGGCGAGGGGCGTGATGCAGCGCCTCGTCAAACTC
>JANXWQ010000566.1 GCA_025351065.1 Chthoniobacter sp.
AGCGATCCGTTCGCGTTTTTCGGCCAGCACGGGACCGAGACATCCTCGCTCGTCTTCGACCTCAAGCGCTACGCGTGGAGCGATGCCGACTGGCTGCAAGCGCGGCGCGAAAAGCAGTGGCATCAGGAACCGATGAGCATCTACGAGGTGCACCTCGGCTCGTGGCAGCGCAAAGCCGACGAGGGCGACCGCTTTCTCAGCTACCGCGAACTCGCGGACACGCTGCTGCCTTACGTCGTCGAGATGGGCTACACGCATCTCGAGCTCATGCCCGTCGCCGAGCATCCGTTCGAAGGCTCGTGGGGCTATCAGGTCACCGGTTATTTCGCGCCGACTTCGCGTTTTGGAAACCCGGACGAGTTCCGGTATTTCGTCGATCGCTGCCATCAGGCGGGCGTCGGCGTGATCCTCGACTGGGTGCCCGGCCATTTTCCGAAAGACGCGCACGGGCTCGCGGAATTCGACGGCACCGACCTCTACGAGCACTCCGATCCGCGGCTCGGCGAGCACATGGACTGGGGCACGCTCATTTTCAATTTCGGGCGCAACGAAGTCCGCAATTTCCTCATCGCGAACGCGCTCTTCTGGCTCGACGAATACCACATCGACGGCCTGCGCGTGGACGCCGTCGCCTCGATGCTCTACCTCGACTACTCGCGCAAGGCCGGCGAGTGGATTCCGAACGTCTATGGCGGGCGCGAAAATCTCGACGCGATTTATTTCCTGAAACGCTTCAACGAAGTCTGCTACGAGCGCTTCCCCGGCATCGTCACCATCGCCGAGGAAAGCACCGCGTGGCCCGGCGTCTCGCGACCCACCTATCTCGGCGGACTCGGCTTTGGGCTGAAATGGAACATGGGCTGGATGCACGATTTCCTGACCTACATGCAGAAGGATCCGCTTTATCGCCGCTTTCATCAGGGCGACATCACCTTCTCGCTCATCTACGCCTTTCACGAGCATTTCGTCCTCGTGCTCAGCCACGACGAGGTCGTCCACGGCAAAGGCGCGCTGCTCGACAAAATGCCGGGCGACGTGTGGCAGAAATTCGCGAACCTCCGCATGTTTTACGCGTGGATGTATGCGCATCCGGGGAAAAAGCTGCTCTTCATGGGCGGCGAATTCGGCCAGTGGCGCGAGTGGAACCACGACCAGTCGCTCGACTGGCACCTCTGCGAGCGCCCCGAGCACGACGGCCTCAAGCGCCTCGTCCAGCACCTCAACTACACCTACCAAAACGAGCCCGCGCTTTTCGACCAGGACGACACCTACGACGGCTTCGAGTGGATCGACTTCCGCGACAGCGACAACTCGGTCATCGCCTTCATGCGCAAATCGCGGACGGGCGACGCCATCGCCTTCGTCATCAATGCCACGCCGGTGGTCCGCGAAGCCTACCGTGTCGGGGTGAACGGCGAGGGCTGGTGGGAAGAGATCATCAACACCGACGCCGCGACCTACGGCGGGAGCAACGTCGGCAACCTTGGCGGCCAGCACGCCGAGGCCATCCCGTGGCAGGGCAAATCGCATTCCCTGCTGCTGCGCCTGCCGCCGCTCGGCGTCGTCGGGCTGAAGCACAGTGCGCCGCGGCTCTGAGGGCGGGTGAAAAGTCGCGCAGCACCGTGGAGTGCGGGCAGGTTTGCGGGGAGGCGGTGGGATTCGGGGAGCGCGCGGGACGCGTGTGCTCCCTGGAGTTCGCAGCCGCACGTCTGGAAGTTTCGACCCGCGTGCCCGAGCGGAGAAGGGGTCTGCCGAAAGCCGCGGGGGTTCGTGCCCCAACGGCGCAACCCAGGCCAGCCTGGGGCATCGCCCCGGGTTCTCGCGGGAAACATACGGAGGCTGAAAGCCCGGGTCAGCCCGCCGTCATGGCGCCGGGATGAAGCGGGCTTTCAGCCCTCGTCGCTCTTGGTCGGCGCTCCCTGAGGCGTGGACCCAGGCTGGGATGAAGGTGGGCCTTGGGCCCGCCCGCCGCACTTCGGCTACTCCCTTGAAAGTTTGGGCACGGACCTGGGCGGGGCCGTGGGGCTGCCGCGGCGGGCGGCCGGCGCAGCAGCTCCCGCCCACGGCCACGCAGCGGAGCTTCCGCCGCTCAGCTTGGGAACGAGGAGACCGAGGAGAATGAGGAGAGAGAGAAACGCGCGGCCCGCCAAACGCCAACGGCGTTTCATCATCCAGCCCAGGGTTGCGCGCCCGCGCTACCCTGGGGACATCGCCATTCGGGATCAACCCCATCGGGGTTGAATCCGCAGCGCGGTGCGCGGTGGATGCAACCCCGTTGGGGTTGTCGCGGTGGGGGAGGTTTCCCAGGGTAGGCGCTCCTGCGTCGCGCCAACCCTGGGCTGGACGATGGAACGCCGTTGGCGTTCAGTCCGCCACGAAGCGGAGCTTTCGCCACCCAATTCCGCATGGGCATTCCAAAACGGAGTTTGGGAAGGAGGGTCAGGAAGCCACTTATCGAACCGTCGAAGATCGCCGGAAGAGAGCCAAAGTAATCATTCCGATAAGCATACTGAACGCGGCAGAGGGTTCGGGGACATTTTGGTAGGGTCTTATGTAGCTGAGAGCGGATTTTGGCGGAGGAGCGAGAGAAGAAGTGGGTAAAGTTTAGTGCGGCGATGGTTGAAGCGCCATT
>JANXWQ010000576.1 GCA_025351065.1 Chthoniobacter sp.
CGCTCACCGACATCAGCTCGCGATTCAAATTCATCACCGCGCTGCCGGCCTCGTAAGTTGCGGGATTTTCCAACTCGGCGGTGATTTCCTTTTGCCGGCCTTCGAGCGTGGCGATCTGCATTTCGAGTGAAGCGACCCGAGCGTCGTGCTCTTTTTTGATGCGGCTCTTCGCCTGCCGCTCCTCGGCCTCAGCGCGCTTTTGCTCCTTCGATTTGCGCGGTGTCGGCGCATTTCCTCCGGCCGCGGACGGCGCGGAATCCTTTGCCTGGGCGGGTTGCGCGTTGGTGAGCTTCTCGCCGGCAGTGAGCGCGGCGCGCTCGGAGGTCGCGCGGGATTTATCCAGATAGTACTGATAGTCGCCGGCGTAGGGCGTGAGCTTGCCGGCGCTGATGTGCAGGACGGTGCGGGCCATGGCGCGGATGAAATGCACGTCGTGGCTGATGAAGATGAGCGTGCCTTCGTATTGCTCGAGCGCCCCGATGAGCGCGTCGATCGAGCCGATGTCGAGGTGCGTCGTCGGCTCGTCCATGAGCAGGAGATTCGGCGGATCGAGCAGGATTTTCACCAGCGCGAGGCGGGTCTTTTCGCCACCGCTGAGGACGCCGACGGGCTTGAAGACATCGTCGCCGCGGAAGAGGAACGAACCGAGCACCGTGCGCGCCTGCTGTTCGCCGACGGGATTCGGCATGTCCTGCACGCTTTCGAGCACGGTGTGCTTCGCGTTCAGGCTCTCCATGCGGTGCTGGGAAAAGTAGCCGACCTTCACGTTGTGGCCGAGTTCGCGGGTGCCGCGCTCGGGGGTGAGGTTGCCGGCGAGCAGTTTGATCAGCGTGGATTTGCCCGCGCCGTTCGGCCCCACGAGCACGGTGCGCTGGCCGCGTTCGGCTTCAAACTCCAGCCCGCGATACACCGCGAGATCGCCGTAGGAAAAGTCGAGCTCCATGAGCTGGATGACGCGTGAGCCCGAGCGCGCCGGCTGCGGAAAACGCATGTGGACGGTTTTTTCCTGGCTCAACGGCGCCTCGATTTTCTCCATCCGGTCGATCTGCTTCAGCTTGCTCTGCGCCTGCGAAGCTTTGCTGGCCTTGGCGCGGAAGCGGTCGGCGAATTCCTGGAGCGCGGCAATTTCCTTCTGCTGGTTTTTGTAAGCCGCGAGCTGCACCTCCTCGCGCTGCACTTTTTCGGTGACGTATTTGTCCCAGTTGCCGCGGTAACGGTTGAGCTTTTGGTGCGCGATCTCGACGATGGAATCGACGAGCGCGTTCAGAAATTCGCGGTCGTGCGAGATCATCAAAATCGCGCCGGGATACGACTGGAGATATTCCTGAAACCAGTAGAGCGATTCGAGATCGAGGTGGTTGGTCGGCTCGTCGAGCAGCAGCAGATCGGGCTCCATGACGAGCAGCCGCGCGAGGTGCGCGCGCATGATCCAGCCGCCACTCATCGTCCGCGCCGCGCGGTCGAAATCCGCCTCGCGGAAGGCCAGGCCGTTGAGGATGCGTTTGGCTTTCGGTTCGAGCTGCCAGCCGCCCAGTTCGCTGAAAACACCCAGCGCCTCGTGATACTCTTCCTCGTCAAAGGTGCCCGCGAGCTCGTGGCGTTTGATCGTTCGCTGCGCCTTCACCATCTCGGGGGAAATGGCGCACGCCAGCTCCAGCACCGTCTCCTCGCCGATGGCCGCGGTCTCCTGCGGAAGGAAGCCGAGGGTCGCGTTTTTTTCCACGATCACCCGCCCGTCGTCCGGCGAGGCGTCGCGCAGGATGAGCGAGAACAGCGTGGACTTGCCCGCGCCGTTCGGCCCCACGAGGCCGATGCGGTCGGCACGGTTCACCTGCAGCGAGACATCGCTGAAAAGCGTGCGGCCGGCGAAGGCTTTGGAGACTTGGGAAAGCGTGAGCATGGCGGAAAAAAGGGCGCGAACATCGCGAGGGGTGGGGTGCGGCGCAAGCGCGCATCCAAAAACCCTGCCGTCATTCTGAACGGAGTTTCGCCGTGGGCGGTAGGGACGGCACTCCGTGCCGTCCGCCGGGCGAGCGCAGCGAGGTGGAGGGCGGCTGCGGATGCCG
>JANXWQ010000592.1 GCA_025351065.1 Chthoniobacter sp.
CGAGGTCTTCGATGATTTTGAACAGCCGCTTCCGCTCGATGGCAGCTTCCTTCTTGTTCTTCCCGTATTTGAACCCGCCGCCCTGCTGGTAGCCGGGGTCATTAACCAACTGCGCGAAGATGACCGCCCGCGCCGCCGCCAGCGGTCGCCGCGCCCACCACAGATGCAGCGTAGAAGGATGCCCATGCCGGATGGATTTCTCCCTTGCACAAGCCGCATTGATCGCGTCGAGCGGCAGAGCAACTTCAATCAGTTTGCGGGGGGATTTGATGGGGTAGGACATAGGTTAAAATCCGTGGGCGCGTTCGAGCAATACTTTGAGTTCAAAGTTGATGGAGGACACAGCCCAGCCGGGTTCTTCCTTGAAGGGGTGTGACACGTAGTGGGGGCCGTCGATGGAGTCGTCCTCGCCGACGAGCACAATGGCGAGGTGGTATTTGCCGCCCTGATTCCAGCTTTCAAAAATTTCGTTTTTTGTTACCGTGACTGTAGTCGCACCTTTGACGCGGCCTTTGACTTCGATGTGCCGGGCCTCAGGTAACCTGCCGTCCACGGCCGGCGCATAGGCAGTGATGTCCCAGCCACATTTCTGAGCGGAAACATCCACGACGCGGTGGCCCCTTGCTTCTTCGGCGCGGCAGACGGCGTTCATGGCAAGCTGCTCAATGCGCGAGCGGGCTTCTGGGTCAGTGGAAAAAGCGGAGCCACCAGGTGTGGGCTCACCGCGCAAAGTGCGGAGCAGTCCCGCCGGAACAACAAGCGCACCACTTAGCACAACTGGCGTGGCGGAGGTGACGTGACGCATGGACTGGAGTTCCTTTTTGCGGCTCTCTAGCCGCGCTTCGAGGTCGCTGAGAGTGCGGCGGACGCTTTCGAGATTCAGCCGCACGTCTTTAGCGGCAGCTTTGTCGTCGGTCAGCTTGATAAAGCGGTCGGACCAATAATCAATCTCCTTGGTGAGGCGCTCGTGGACGGCCGCGAGCGTCTTGTCCACATGGGCGATTCGGCGTCCCGCGATTTCGCTGAAGTGTTCCGGGACGAGTGTGGATGCCGCTAGAGCGAGGGCGCGTTGTTCTAGCCCCGCGGCTAGCCAAGGCGCTGAATGCATTTTTGACAGCAAAGGTTGTTCAGTAACCGCGAGTGGTTCGAGGTCCAGGTGTGGTGCCCAACCGGCAAAGGTGGCGCTCCCATCGGGCAAGACACGGACGAATTGCAGACGTTTCGAAATGACTTGGCCATCGCCGGATTTTACTTCGTGTGTAAGGAGAAACAGCAACGATGGCTGGTTGCCGTCGTCAGCCGGGTCCACGAGAATGGTGCCCTGACGGAGGAGATTGGCGTGTTGCTCCAGCAAGACATCGCTGAGAGCGAGCATGAGCGGGTGTCCAGGATGGATCATGCTGGCGAAGGCGAGACCGGGACGGTCCGCCGGGCGCACGGCATCCTTGGTAAAGCAAACACGTTCGTAGCGTTTGAGAACGGGAGCGAGGTCCCGACGATTGCGTCCGGTAATAAGGCGGTCGCGTTCCCGCAACTTTTCAGGGACATGGGTGACCTCGAAGCGATCCGACTCGCGGGGATAGATGGAACCGCCGAGCGACTCAAAGCCTTTCATAAAGAACGAGCGAACGAAGTACGGCTGGAGGCGGCGGGCCTCGGCCTTTTCCATTTCTTCTTTTACCGCAAAGAGACGCTCTGGGCTCATGCTTTCTTGTGTGAGTGCATCACGATTCAGGATGGTCAGGAGGTGTTCGCGATCGAGGGCGTTGTCGATCTTCCGGCTGAGGCGGTCTTTCACTTCCTGCTGGTCGCCGTAGCGGATGGCTTCCAGTAGCATGTCTTTAAGACTATTGCCTTCAAACACTTCACCGAGGACGTTGAACACCTGTCCTTGGAGCGCCTTGCTCACGACGCGAAGTTTTTCGAGTAATCGGAAATAGACATCGCCCTCGCGGGTTTCCTTGGCCACAAGATTCCAGAGATGGCAGACCTCCTGTTGACCAATGCGATGGATGCGCCCGAAGCGTTGTTCGAGACGATTGGGGTTCCACGGCAGGTCGTAGTTCACCATGAGGTTTGCGTTCTGGAGGTTGATCCCTTCACCGGCGGCATCGGTCGCCACGAGAACCCGAATCTCAGGGTCTGAGCGGAAGAGTTCCTGGGCCTTGCGGCGGTCGTCGCGGTGGACCCCCCCGTGAATCGCAACGATGGCATTATGGCCCCCGAGCACCCCAGCGATTTTTTGGTGCAGATAATTCAGGGTGTCGCGGTGCTCACTGAAGATGATGATTTTCCGCATCCGCCCCCCGGCGTCCTGCATCTGGGGTTCGTTCTGGAGGATACGGGAGAGTTCGTCCCACTTGCGGTCTTTGCCCGAAGCTACCAGGGCTTTGGCCTGTTGCTCGAGGGATTGTAGGATGAGAATTTCTGCCTCAAGCTCGGCGATTGTTTGCGAAGCGGTGGCCTGATCGACGAGCGTTTCTTCAAGGTTCTCCTGCTCCTCGGCGTTGAGGTCGTCATCGTCTTCGGGGACATCAGCGAGTGTCTCGACGAGGATGCGCTGGCCCCGGTTGCCGAGCTTTTCCTCGCGAAGGCGGCGTTCGAGGCGTTCACGGCGGCGCTTGAGGGACTGGAAGATGGCCTCGGGGCTGGAGGCGAGACGGCGCTGAAGTGCAGTGAGCGCAAAGCCGACCGAGCCTTTGCGCTTGCCCTCGAGCTGGTCGGCCTTACCCATTTCTGTCTTTACATACTGCGTAACGGTTTCATACAGCGCGGCTTCGAGATCGGAAAGCTGGTAGTTAACCGTGTAGGCGCGGCGCTCAGGAAAGAGGGGTGTGCCGTCGAATTTCACCAATTTTTCTTTTACCATGCG
>JANXWQ010000640.1 GCA_025351065.1 Chthoniobacter sp.
CATGGCAGCCTCCACGCGGCGCTGCACCTCCTCGGTTTCGCCGCGCATCATCGTGGTTTGGTTCGCCACGCCGATGCGGCGGAGGTGCTGGTCGGGATCGAAACCTTCGCTATACGCGCCGCGAAATTTTTCCAGAAACGCCGCCTTGTCGCCGCCGCGGCGGATGTAGTCGCAGACGTAATCCGTGTCCGCGAGCGTGAGGACGATGAGGTAGTGGCCGCGTCCCGCGACGACCGCGCGCGAAGCCGTGGCCTTGGTTTCCTCGTGCGTGGCCTTGCCGTGGATGATCGAGGTCACGTCGTCGCTCGCATTTTGGCGCACGCGTTTCCACACGCTCATCACGTCACCGCACGTCGTATCGACGATCTGGCACCCGAGTTCCTTGATGCGCGCGAGTGTTTTCACGTCGGTGCCAAACGCGGGGACGATGACGACATCCTCGGCGGTGAGGTCTTCCACGTCGGCCTGCTGATGCGGCGGGATGAGGTTCTTGATGCCGAGCGCGGCGATCTGCTCGTTGACCTCGGGGTTGTGGATGATTTCGCCGAGGATGAAGAGCCGGCGTTCGGTGAAAACTTTCGCCGCCGCGTAGGCGAGGTCGATGGCGCGCTCGACGCCGTAGCAAAAGCCGAACTGCTTCGCGAGCCGCACGGTCAGGCCGTCGCAGGAGAGAGTGCCGCCGGTGGCGCGGAGTTTTTCCACGACTTCGCTGCGGTAGTGCGACTCGACCTGCGCCTGCACCGCGGCCATGACATCGGGCGTGCGGAGGTTGACGCGTTTGGCGGGTGCGGCGGGTGTGCTCATAGACGTGGGACTCATTAAACGAAACGGTCGCCGAATGCCACGACGGCAATTCGGCGACCGTTGAAATTTTCGTGCGGCGCGCGGGTTTACTGCTCGATGAGCAGCGGGCCGGCGGGATCCTTGAACCACGCGGACGACAGCATGTAGGAATGCGGCGGATCGGGGTCGCGGCTCTGGTCGAGCTTGCGGACGGAGCGGCCGACGGTGGCGTCCTCGGGCTGGCTGTGCGCGATGTTGATGGGTGTGCCCACTTTCACCAGCGCGAAGAGTCGGGCGGCGGCCTCCTTGTGCAGACGGATGCAGCCGTGCGTGCGAGGATACGGATGGACGAAGCCCTCGTGCAGCCCGTAGGCCGGCAAAAACTCGCACCAGTAGGCCATCGGATAACCCGCATCCGGCTCGCTCTGGCGGCGCTTGGTTTTGTTCTTGTCGATGATGTGGAAACTGCCCGCGGGCGTGGGCGAGTCGGCCTTGCCCACGCAGCCCTGCACGGCCATGAGGCAGCGGTCGCCTTCCATGACGTAGATGTGCTGGGTGGAGGTGGAAACCTTGACCCGCACGTTGTCGGGGTTGTGCGGTTTGTAGGCGGTGACTTTGTAAGCGCCGAGCGAAGGCCCGCCGGCGCAGCCGCCGAGCAAAGCCAGGCCGGCGGTGACGGCGAGGAGGGTGAGGAGGGTGAGGAGACGTTTCATTGAGGCGCGCATGAAAAGGGGCACGGCGGTGTTTGTCAAACGATTCGCGGCGCGCGCTACGGCTGCACTTTCAGCGTGCCGCGCATGACGTGGCAGTGGCCGGGGAAGGTGCAGAAGTAGGGGTAGTCGCCGGGCGTTTTGAGGTCGAATTTCAGGACTTCGGTTTCGCCGGGGTTGAGCAGCCTTGTCGCTTGGAGGATGTCGGCCAAAGCGGGGATGTAGTTCTTGGCGATGGCGTCGGGCTGGGCGGCCTGGGCGTCGGCGGCGGTGCAGCATTTTTCGATGCTGCCAGGCTTCACGATGACGAGGTTGTGCTGGAGCTGGTCGGCGTCGGTGAAGACGAGGGCGATGGGGCGGCTGGCGCTGACGGTGACGTTGAGCACGTCGTATTTGAGCCCCTCCTCGGCTTTTATTTTCACGAGCTGATGGGTCTTGGCGAGAGCCTCGAGATTCTCGGCGACTTTCGGTTTCGAGGGGTTGCGGAGGCCGTCGGCGATGGTGCGGGCGGTGGCGCTGGGCTTCGAGGCGAGGAGGGTATTGAGCGCGGTGAGCTGGGTGGGTGTGGCGAGGCGGGCAAAGGTGCGGGCGATGGCCGGGAGGTCGCCGCTGCTGCCGGCGACGGAGCCGCCGGTGCTCGCGCCGATTTTCGTGCAGGCGAGGTCGTCGAACCACGCCTTGCCGGTGCTGTGGCCCCAGCCGCCGAAGAGCAGGTTCAGCGAGATGGTGTCCTGCTTGCCGGTGCTGATTTTGAAAGATACCTGGTGCCAGTCGCTGGTGCCGGTGACCGGCGTGGACTTGGGTTGCGCGCCGTTGAGGCTGTGGAGTTCGAGGAGCGCGCCGGTGGCACCTTTGACGCCGTCGGTTTTGATCCAGCCGGAAAGCAGGTAGTCGGTGTCCGTCTCGACGGCGATGTCCTGATACCAGCTCGTGTCGGCCCCGGCGGTGCTGGAGATTTCGAGGCACGAGCCGCCGCCGCGGCCCTTTTTGACGTAGGCGAGTTCGGCCTTGCCGGTGTAGTTGCGCTGCTGCCAGCCGGCGGCGGCGGGCGCGTTTTCGAGGTCGCCGTTTTTGAGCAAATTGGGCACGGGCGCGGACGGCGCGGCCGCAGGATCCGCGGCGAGCGGAGTCGCGCCTTCGAGCGCGGCGGCGAGGTAGCCGTTGGCGTGGCGCGAGGCGGCGATGGTGAGGGCGGTGGGAAGGTATTTGTCTTTGGCGAGCGCGGGGTCGTCTCTGAGTTTGAAAAGTTCCGCGCCGATGAGGTCGCTCGGCGGCTGGTCGGCGAGGGCGAGCAGGGCGGTGAGGCGGACGAGCGGTTCCTTGTCGGCGAGCGCGCCGCTGTCGAGGATGGCCTGCGCGCTTTGCATGGAGCGCGGGAGGATTTGCAGCGCGGCGCGGCGCACGCCTTGGGCGGGATGCTTCAGCGCTTTCATCAGCGTTTCCAAATCCGCCGCGCCGAGGCCGTGCAAAGTCCACAGCGCATGGAAAGCCCCGCCCGCGATGCCCACGGCGTCCAACGTCTCATCCGCGGCGAGCGTCTTGAGCGCAGGGACGACATCGTCTTTCGCCCGCTCGGTGAGCAGCCGTTGCGCATGCTGACGCCAGAGCAGGTTGTCGCTTTTCAGCGCGGCGAGGAGCGTGGGCGCGTCGTCTTTGGACAAACGAAACTGCTTGGATGGCGTCATCCCTTTCCACCCGAGCCGCCAGATGCGCGCGCGCTGGGTGTCGCGCAGGTCGGAGATGAAGGCGTTGCCGTGGCCGGTCTTCCCCGCGAAGCCGCCGCGGTCGGGGCTGGGCGTGGGGTTGTGCTGGATGAGGAAGCTGTAGAAATCGCTGATCCAAATCGCGCCGTCGGGGCCGGTCTTGGCCTGCACGGGGGCGAACCATTCGTCGTCGCTGGCCGCGAGGTTCCAGCCGTTGGCCGTGGTGAAACTGGTGCCCGCCGGATCGACCACGCCTTTGTACAAAACGTGGCACGTCGGCTCGCAGAGCAAGGCCGCGCGGTTCCAGAAATCCGGCGGAAAGGCGCGGGCGGTGTAGAGGTTGTGGCCGGCCTCGGCGGTGAAGCCGCCCATGACATCGACCTGGCGGATGCGCTCCATGAGCAGCGGCACTTTCCGGTTGGTATCGATGCCGGGGATTTGCGGGGCTTCGAGGCCGTCCACCATGTCGTAATAGCGCTTTGCGATGGGCAGGTAGATGGACGGCTGGTTGTTCGCGGTGCTGCCGAAGACGTCGCCGTTTTCGCTGAGCGCGAAGCCCCAGGTGTTGTTCGACGAGTGGCCCAGGTATTCGAGTTTCGAGCCGTCGGTTTTGAAGCGGTAGAAGCCTTGCGAAAATTTCAGCCGCTCGCCGCCAACCTCGCCGTCGAAGCCGGAATAACCAACGCAACCATAGACCCAGCCGTCGAAACCCATGTGTAGATTCGAGGGCTCGGCGTGGGTGTCCTGCGTGCCCCAGCCGGAGAAAAGGATGCGGCGCTCGTCGGCGTGGCCGGTGCCTTTGCTGTCGCGGAGGAAAAGGGTGTGCGGCGCCTGCTGTACGATGATGCCGCCGTTCGCAAAGACGAGCGAAGTGGGGACGCTGAGCTTGTCGGCAAAGACGGTGGACTTATCCAGCCGCCCGTCGCCGCGCGTGGATTCGAGGATGCAGATGCGGTCGTGTCCGCCTTCGTCCGTGCGCTCGTTCGGATAGTCCACGGTTTCCACGACCCAGAGCCGCCCGCGCTCATCCCAGTCCATGTCGATGACATTGGCGATGGTCGGCTCGGCGGCAGCGAGGGCGAGTTCGGCATCGACGGGAATCTGGATGTGCTTGCGTGATTCCGCGGGGTCGAGCGGGAGCTGATACTGCGGCGCGGGCGTGCGCTTTTCGTAGTTCGGCACCTGCTTCGACGGGTCGTATTGGAAAGGCTTGATGGCCAGCGCGGTGAGCTGCTGCGCAGCGGCATCGCCGATGGCCCACATGATCCCGCGCCGCACGAGCTCTTTGAAACCGTCGTTGCCAAACGTGCGCTCATCGTGCCCGTAGGCGGTGTAGAAAATGCGCCCTTTACCCTGCGTCCGCACCCACGTCCAAGGCTCCTGCTCGCGCACCTGGAGCACGGTGCGGTCGTTGGAAAGCGTGTCGTGGACATAGGTTTCATCCCACGTTTTGAACCCCGTGAAACCCGCCATGACCGGGTGCGTGGGCGCGGTGATCTTCGTCTCAAACTCGCCGGTCTGGTGGCTCTTGAAGCGCCCGCCAACGAGCGCGAGGAAGCGCGGCGAATTGCCAAAGCACGCCGACGCGCAATGCAGCGGCACAAAGCCGTGGCCGCTCTCGACGTAATCGATCAGCGCCTTTTCCTGCTCGGGCGCGATCTTCTCGTGATTCGCGTAGAGGATGAGGCCGTCGTATCTCGCCAGCGTGGCGGCGTTCAGGTCGCCGAGGTTTTCCGTGTAGGTCAGGTCGATCCCGTGCGTGCCGAGCGCGGCGGAGAGCTGGAAGAAACGGTCGGCAGGCTTGTGGTGGCCTTGATCGCCGAGGAACAGCATCTCAATTCGCCGGCCGGCGGCGAAGCTGTGGACGGTGAAGGCGAGCAGCGCGAGGAGGGTGAGGAACTTTTTCATGGCGGGTGGAAAGGGTAACGCTTCAACCCGCGAGGGGGATGAGATTTTGCGCATTTCGCCTGAGCTATTTTCCAGCACGGCGAGGCCCGCCCGCGGGCGGGCGCGGTTTTTTCCACCCACCCGCGCATCCCTCGCCCGCCACCTCCCGGCAGCACCTGGAAATTTCCCTTTGCCCCCACCGCATCCGCGCGGTAACAAGCTCCCATATGGCCGATGCCGATGAGCCGGAAAAAGTCTGGGACGAATACGATTGGGAGCGTTTTCTCCAGCAGCAGGATCGCAAGACCGAGAAGTACATGGAGCTTCTTGAGCGCTTCATCGACGACCCGAACCGGGATCAGATCATCGCCCGCGAAATGGGCTGGTATCATCTGCTGGACAAGGACGGCGAGAAATGGGCCGAGACCGTGGACTCGCTGTTCGACGAGGAGTTTGAGGAGGACATGGAGGAGGACACCGTGGCCGCGCAGCTCAATGAAGAGGACGGCTACGAGGTGCATCCGCTCTACCAGGCGTCGTTCGCGCTGACGCTGTGGATCGACCAGCTTTTCGAGGGCCTCGGCGACGCGCAGAACAAACCCTCGGCGGTGAAGCTCGCCACACACACCGCCGTCGCCAGCGCAAAACTGGCCGCCGCGCTGAGCGATGACGACGTGGACGAAATCGGCATGACCATCGCGTATCTGAAGCGCGCGCTGAAGGCCGTGACCACCGCCATCGAGGCCGCCGCGCAGTTTCGCAAAGAAGTGCGGCTGGGCGCGGAAAAATACGCGGCGCTGCACCAGCGGCTGTTCCAGATTCGCGACGGCATCATCGTCCTCATGGGCGAATACCGCGGCGAATGGCGGCGGCGCTACGATGGCGAATAGCGGTGGCTTTTCTCCCCGAAAAAAATTCCCGCACCGCGTGGTGAATGAAACGATGAGTACCCCGTCCAAGACTCTGCCGATGCAGGCCGAACCCGCCGCCGAAGGGCCAGACGATCTCGACTTGGTCGCCCGGTCGCAAGCTGGCGACACCTCGGCCTTCAACGAACTCGTCACCCGCTACCGCAGTCGCGCTTTTTCCATGATCTACCAAATGACCCGCAACGAACAGGACGCCTGGGATCTCGCCCAGGACGGCTTTGTGAAGGCGTGGAAATCCATCGGGCGCTTCCGCGGGCAGTCGGCGTTTTACACCTGGCTCTACCGCATCCTGATGAACGTGACCATCGACTCGCTGCGGCGGAAGCACATCGCCGGCGGCACCGAGTTTGACGACCAAATCGGGCTGCGTCAGATCGAGCCGGGCGCGGCCACCGCACCGCGCGCGGAGCTGCAGCCGGCGGAGAAAATCTC
>JANXWQ010000643.1 GCA_025351065.1 Chthoniobacter sp.
CTCGGCGTCCCGTTTTCCGATCCGCTGGCGGATGGCGTGGTCAATCAGCTCGCGGCCACGCGGGCGCTGGCGTCGGGGACGACGGTGCGCGGGGTGATCGATGGTGTGCGGGCGATTCGCGCGCAGTCGCAGCTCCCCATCGTGCTCTACACCTACATGAATCCGATTTACCGCTACGGCTTCGAAGTGTTTCATCGCGCGGCGGAAGCGGCGGGCGTAGACGGGCTGCTCATCCTCGATCTGCCGCCGGACGAGGATGCGCAAAACGCGGAACTGTCGCAGCAGACGGGTTTGAAACGCATCCGCCTGATCGCGCCGACGACGCCGCCGGCGCGCATCGCGCAGCTCACGGTGGGCGCGAGCGGGTTCGTCTATTACGTCTCGCGCGAAGGCGTGACCGGTGAGCGCGCGGAGGTGGCGGATTCGCTGGCCGAGCGGGTCGCCGAAATTCGTAAAACCACGGCGCTGCCGATCGCCGTGGGGTTTGGCATTTCCACGCCGGAGCATGTGCGGCAGGCGGTGCGGCACGCGGACGCGGTGGTGGTCGGGAGCGCGATCGTGAAGCAGATCGGGGAGTTTGGAAAAGACGCGGGCTTGGTCGCGAAGCTGTCGGCTTTCGTGAAGCCGCTGGCGGATGCGACGGCGGGATGAAAAGCAAAAGGGCGATCCGAAAGCGGATCGCCCTTGGCGTTTGAATGTTGTCGGCGCGGCTTATTTGCCGATCAGCGGGCCGGTGCCGATGTCTTCGGGCGTCGGCATCTTGATCTCGCGAAGCCAGATGCTGCGGTAGCGCGTGGGACTACCGTGGTCTTGCAGGCGGATCGGGCCTTTCTCCGCGTGCGCGTGATAGGTGCCGACGTTGCGATGCGGCGTCTCGCCGATGAGGACGGTGTGGTTTTGCGTGACCACGCCGTTGTGCAGCACGGTGACGACCATGGGCTTCTCGAGCTTGCCTTCTTTGAAGCGCGGGCCTTCGCAGATGATGTCGTAGGTCTGCCACTCGCCGGGCTTGCGCGAGGCGTTTACCTGCGGGGGCATGTAGCCGTAGATCGCGGTGGCCTGGCCGTCGGGGTAGGTTTGGTTTTCGTAGTTGTCGAGCACCTGGATTTCGTAGCGCCCGAAAAGAAAGATGCCGCTGTTGCCGCGGCCCTGGCTTTTGCCCTGCGCGGGAACGGGCGCGGTCCATTCGACATGAAGCTGAAAGTCGGGGCCGAACTCATCCTTCGTCTGGAGGTCGCCGCCGCCCATGATGGCCGCGCCGTCTTCCACTTTCGCCTTGGCTTCGCCGTTGCCGGATTTCCATTTCGACAAATCCTTGCCGTCGAACAGCACCACGGCATCGCTCGGCGGGACGCTGGCTTTTTCCGGCGTGGGAAATTCGCCGGGCGTGATGATGGTCGGCTGCGGGCGTCCGCTGTCATGGACGTGCCATTTCGTGCCGGGGATGAGCGGCGTGTCGGTGTAGCCGAGGTCGTCGGCGAAGGCGGTCGCGGAGAGCGCGCCGAGGAGGAGGAGTGGAAGGGTCGTTTTCATTTGGGAAGGTGACGATGAACCGCGAAACGACCGCGATGACGAGGAAAATATCCGCCTTTCCTCAAAGGCCGCCGCGCCGCGCTGAATGGCTGGGCAAGGAGCCCCGCGCCCGAGGATGGAGTCCACGAAAAGCACGAAAGGGCACGAAAGCGTTTCCGCTTTTCGTGCCCTTTTGTGTCTTTCGTGGACGCTATTGCTTAGCCGAGCCGATAGACGATGCGCGCCTTGTCCAAATCGTAGGACGACATCTCGATCTTCACGCGGTCGCCGAGGGTGAGGCGGATGAAGCGCTTGCGCATTTTGCCGGAGATGTGGGCGAGCACGAGGTGCTTGTTCGCGAGGGCGACGCGAAACATGGTGCCGGCGAGGACGGCGGTGATGGTTCCTTCGGTTTCGATGATTTCTTCAACTGGCATAATAGGGACGACTGCTCCGCCGCGCGGGCCGGCATGGTTGGTTGGTTGTTGGCGAGGTGCTGCCTCAGCCGGGGTGGCACTGCTTTCCGTAGAAGCACTCCGCACGGATACAAAGCCCCGTGCGGAAGGGCGGCGATAGTCGCCGGTTTCGCCCGCAATGCAAGAAATAGCGCGTGGAAAAATGCGCGGGCGACGTTTACAACCGTCCGCTACCGACCCAAGGGGCCGCCGTGGCGTCGGCTTGCGCCGCATCGCTGGCGATGGAGTTTTCCACCACCCGGCGGCAGGTCCGGCACCGCCACGGGCGCCGCAGACTGAACAGCCATATGACCAGCCACGGGATGGCCCACAAACCGAGAGTGACGAGCGTAACGATGAGTTGAAACATGTGGTCGAGGCGGCGGCGGTAAATCTGGCATTCGCAGCGGCAAAAGCGGCAGAAGCCGTTGGCGGTGACCCTGACGGTGTAAAAGTTGCGGTTCATGGCTGGCATCCTGCCGCGCACATGTGGCCTGCGTCAGACGACGATGTAACATTCTCCCGTCGGCTCCTCGCGGCTGGACACGCGGGCGGCGCGGCTTTATAGCCTGCGCTCCCGTTTGCCAAAACCCAGACCCACCCGCTTATGAGATTCGCCAATCAAGTCGCCATC
>JANXWQ010000646.1 GCA_025351065.1 Chthoniobacter sp.
CCGCAAACGACCGCCATTTTCATCCTCTGCGACCTCTGCGTCTCTGCGTAAAAAAAGCCTCTACGGCTGCACCGACTCAATGACCGGCTCTACGACCGCGGGCAGGTCGGACGCCTCCAATTTCGCCACCACTGCTGGCGCAGGTTCGACGCTCGCTTTCGCCACGACCGGCGCGGGTGCCTGCCAGATGCGGATGTAGTCGATGGCGAAAAAATTCGGGAAGACGGTGTTTTCATCCGGCGCGCTCGATGGGCCGCGGGCGGAGCTGATACTGTTGCTCAGCAGCACATACATCGCGGTGTTTGGCACATATTCGGCGGCGATGGTTTTGCGCACCACGCCGTCCACAAACCAGACCGCGCGGCCCGCCGTCCATTCGAGCGCGTAGGTGTGCCAGACATTTTCAAACTCCGTCTCGGTGTCGCCGGTGCTGTCCCACAGCGTGTCGCGCATGGTGCCGTGGGCGAGGCCGTGGTGCATCTTGCGCTGGCCGCCGTAGTATTCGGCGATGTCAAATTCGGGCGGCCAAGCCGCAAGGTTCTGCGGCATCAGCCAAAAGCAGGGCCACAGCCCTTTGCCGCCCGGATACTTCGCGCGGATTTCCACGTAGCCGTAGGTGAAAGTAAATTTGTCGTGGGTCGAAACCAGCCCCTGTGAATACGCAAAATCACCGGCGGGATTGTCGCCTTTTACTTCGTGCCTGTCGGTGCGCAGACGCAGCAGGCCGTCGCCGAGCAGCACATCCTCGTCGAGCGTGTAGCTGGAATAGTATTCGTTGTGGTAGCGCGGGCCGTGGATGCCGACGAAAGCCATCGTCGTGCTCCATTTCGTCTCGTCGAGCTGGGCCGCGTCGAACTCATCGGAAAATACCATCTGCCAGCTCGCAGGGGGCGTTGCCGCGAGGGGCGAAACCATCATTTCCACCAGGGCCGTGAGGCCGATGGCGGCGAACGAGGAATGGGTGATTCGCATTCGCGCTGTGGCAAGTGGTTAGTAACACCAGCCAGCATAATTGCAAGCTTGCCCTATGCCAGCGCCGCCCCGGCCGGCGGACCGCGGCGCGTGCGCCCGCCGCTTTCATTTACGATGTTTGGCGAAGCGGGGCGGCGCGCGTAGCTTGGCGGCGGAGGCTGAAAAAATGATTCCTGCGCCACGCAAATTCGCCCGCGTTTTGTTCGACGAGTTTCACAGCGAGAGCTGGTCGAGCTCAGCGGAACGCGCCCGCGAAATGCAGCCGGAGCATCCCGCGAACTCTTCGTATCAGCGCGCGGCTGAGGCACTGGCCGCGCGCGACTTCGCGGTCAGCCGCAACGTGGCGCAGCCGCTGGAGAGCGCCGCGCTCGCGGCGGCGGACGTGCTCGTGCTCGCGCATCCGTGCGACCCGCGCTGGGAGCGCACGACCTCGCACGGCTCGCCCGCTCTGACGGGGCGCGAAATCGCGGACGTGCAGGCTTTCGTCCGCGCGGGCGGCGGGCTGCTGGTCATCACGGAATACGAGCACGACAAGTACGGCGACAACCTCAACGAACTGCTCGCGCCCGCCGGTCTGTGGCTGGAAAACGGCACCGCCTTTGACCGCGGCGCGTGTCTGCACGACAACGCGGAATGGCTGCTCGGCGAGCCCGCCGCCGGCATGCCGCTGGCGCACGGCGTGGAGCGCGCGTGCTTTTTCCGCGCGGGCTGGTGCGCCGCGCGGCCGCCGGGCGAAATCGCCTGGCAGACCTCCGCCCACGCCTGCCCGCCGGGCGCCGGGCTCGTCGCGGTGTCGCGGCTCGGCGCGGGCCGCATCGTCGTCGTCACGGATTCCGTGCTCTTTGGCGACGAGCGCATCGGCGAGGCGGGGCACGCGCAGCTTTGGCTGAACGTCGTCCACTGGCTCGCCGCGCCCGCCTTTGCGCAACAGGACGCGCCCGGCGTAACTGTAGGGGAAGTTGCCAGCTTCCCCCACCGCGCGCCGCCCGCGCCGTGGCGGGATTTGAAAACGGCGATCAACCAACTCCGCCCGCTGCAACTCCCCGACGGCAGCGCGCCCGCCGCGCAGCACGCCGTCGCGTCCGCTCTCGTCGAGCAAGCCCTCGCGAGCCTCGCGGAGTTGCGCCCGCAGTTTCCGCATCAGGCGGAATATCTCGGTCAGCTCGCGCACGATTTCCGCGCGTGGGTGGCGGGCGGTTTTGCGCGGCCGGACTTCGGCGCGTCGCTCGCCGCGTTTCATCCCGAGCGCGAGCGGCGCGACGGGCGTGAGCTGCTCGCCGTCTTTCCGCTCTACACCCCGAACGCCTCGGGCGACACGCGCTTCGAGGCGCTGCTCATGCGCACCCCGTGGCCCGACTGGCTGGCCGCGCTGGAACGCTCCGGCTACCGCAACGCCAAATTCGCGCCGGGGCACCTGCTCGATTTCACCGCCGGCTACGCGAGCGAGTGCGCGGTGCTTTTCCCCGAGACCGTGGCCGTCGCCGCAAACCCGCCGAACCACTTCGCCACCATCTTCTGCGACCGCGAAGCCGCGCGCCTGCAACGCTGCGTGCAGCGCGCCGCGGAAGTCACGGGGCTGACGCTTTTTCCCGAACTCGAATGCTGGCTCGGCGCGCGCCCGCTCATCGAGGAGACCATGGCGCTCTGGGATCTCATCCACGATGCCTCGCACAGCCTCGGCGAGCTGCCGTTCGATCCGTTTATGATCCGCCAGCGCGCGCCGTTCTGGATGTACGGGCTGGAGGAATTGCGCGTCGATCTGCGCAGCTTCGAGGAGGCCGCGCGGCTCGCGGCGGAGGGCTTTCCGTTCGGGCGCTACGTGACGTGGGCCATCGTGCTCGACCGCATCTTCCGCTTTCCCATCACCGGTCCGCGCATGCGCAACTACGACGCGCTCGGCGGCCAGTTGCTCTTTGCGTATCTGCACCAGCACGATGCCGTGGTGTGGTGCGACAACCGCCTCGCGATCCGCTGGGATGCTGTGGCGGCGGGCATCCGCGGGCTGCGCGAGGAAATCACCGCGCTCTACAAATTCGGCGCGGACTGTTCGCGGCTTACCCTCTGGCTCACCGCGCACGACCTCATCGCGCGCTACGTCCCGCCCCACGTCGCGTCGAAATGGAAGGCCGGCGTCCGGCAGTTCGACGACGAAGGTGAGGTTAAAAAATGGCTGGTCCTGGTGCAGGACGACGAGTTCCCGCTCGGCAACTTTCACCTCAATCTGCTGCGGCGGATGAAGTAGCAAACAGCCCGGCCCGGCTGCGCCCGCACCTACCGTGTGGCACGGGCGCGCAGGAAACGCTGGCCCGCGGCGACGGGCTGGCTGTCGCGATAGGTCACACGCTCCATGCCATTGCCCAGGTCGGTGACACTGCCCACCGGCAAGTCCACGGGAACCCAGGTAACAAGATCGCTGCTGGCCTCGACCGTAAAGGCGGTGTCGAGGGTATGGTGGCGGCGGTCATAGGTCATGGCGAGGTAGTCCGTGCCACTGACATTGACGACGGTTGAAACAGGCTGCGGTCTGGCATCTGTTACGCGCGGGTTGCCGCCAAAGGCAAACTCCTCGAAGTTCGAGCGCCCGTCGCCATCGGTATCAACCAGCACGCCGGCGATGCTGGGATTGGCTTCCTCGGCGGCGGAAAAGTAACTCTTGCGCCAGCCGACATAAACATTGGCAAAAGTCGTTTCCCCGCTGCCGGGCGTGCCGCCGGCGGTGTCGGCGAGCGCCCAGTTGCTGGCGGTTTCGTAGCCATCCCATGCGGGGTTGCTGGTGCGTGCGACCAGCGAGTAACCGGTGGTATTGATGAGCGTGGACGGACTGCCCGGCTTAGGCAGGCCGTACCAGAGCGAGTTGTAGGTGAACTGGAGGACGGACTCGCCGACGGAGTCGAGGAGCTGGATGGTCTCGCCGTTGTTATCCAAGTTGCCCTCGTACTGGCCGGCCACCACCGCCCCGGCCGCGCTGTAACGCAGGTTAAAGGCGGAGGTCAGGCCCACGATCACGCAGCGCTGCCCCGCCTGGAGGGTAAAGCCGGCGGGGAAAGTGAAGGTCACGCCTTTGTCAAAATGCGCGCCGCCGATGTTCAGCGGAGTAAGACCGGTGTTAATGAGTTCGATGAACTCGAAGTCGCTGGCCGTCACGCCGGGCAGCGCGGCCAGTTCGGCGGCGGTGGGTGCGGCTGGGTCAAAGTTGATCTCGGTGACCCGCAGGGCGTTTTGGGCGGCGGTGGGCGTGCCGGCATAGGTCGTGGTGGCGACAATCACGTCCTGCGCGGGCGTAGCTCCGGGGATGACGAGATTCAGCGTCTCGCCGCGGGCCGAAAGCTGGCCGGAGTAAGGTCCGACGACCAGGCGGTATTCGCCGCCGCGCGGGCTGGCCGGGCGTAGGCGGAACAGGCCGGGCTGGCGTGCGACATGCAGGCGGCCCGCGTGGACATCGCCCGTGGCCGTGACGGCGCTGCCGGCGGTGAAAGGCGGAATGACGGTGCCGCCGCGGAAGGTGTAACTCACTGCCCCGGTAATCTTCCAGCCCGAGACATCAACGTAGTCGGCGCTGTTATTGCGGAGAATGAAATACTCATGATCCTGATTGCCGGAGGCGGGGTTGGAATCGAGCTGCTCAAAAACCAGTCCGGCGGGTGCGGCAGGCTGGGCGGCGGGAATGGGCACGCCGCCGCTGTTCGGGTTCAGCGTGTAGAGATACTGCCGTCGTCCGGCAATGAAGGGCGGCAGGCTGGTGTAGCCAAAGGTTCCGTAAGGATTGGCTCCCGGAAAATCAGCCGTCGGAGCAGGGTTGCTATTCAGGATGCGCGCGCCTTGGGTGCGGATGAAATGATTGGCCGTAAAGACTCCAACACCCAGCTCGTTGCCGCCTCCGCCGTCCGTCCAGTAACCCCACTTGAGCATATCGAGGTAGGCATCGGAGCCAGTCCCGGCGGCGGACGGGTCGAGTTGGTTGAGAAGGTCATTGATGCGGGTCTCCCACGGGCCGTTCGTCGCGGCGGCAGACACCAGGTAGTTGTCCATCAGTGTGCGCATGCGGCGGACACACATGGCGTTCAGGTCGGCGGATTGCCAGACGAGCTGCTTGAGCCGGTTGTCGGCTCCGTTGCGCAGCGGACGCTGTGCGTCGATGTCATCGTCGAAGTAACCCTGCGAGGACGTCCAGGTGTGGCCGAAGCTCAAGTCCTGATCCCAGGGCAGGATAGACCACTCGCCGGAACCATAGGTGTCGCGGTAGATGTAGCAGTTCTTATGGCCGTTGTCGTTGTTTTCGATCAGATCATTGACGGCCAGATAGTTAATCATCGTCGGCACATCGAACCTGTCGAAACCGTAGAGCCGGCGGCTGGCAAGGGCGTTGGTCGTGTCGAGTGCATTTTCAAAGGCGGCGAGGTCGCTTTTGTCGGTGAGGGGTTCGCCGGTCTTTTTCTCCGCCGAACTGCCGCCGTCGGAAAAGGTGTCATACATTTTATAGAGCGCGCCGTTGGCATCCAGACCGACCCGCGCAAGAAAGTCGCTGTTCCCATTTTCCGTCAGATCGTAGATACCCCAGAACACACCGTTTTGCTGCACCCGAACCGGGATGGAAAAGTGTGACGCCAGGTGCCCCGAGCCCGCCCAGGTTTCATAGGCCAGGTTGTTTCTTACTTTGGACTTGTCGGCGTAGTTGGTCAGCAGGTTGAAGGAGGCCACGGCGCGCTCGCTGGTCTTCCAGGTGAACTGGTTGTCCTGGCTGAAATTAACGTCGTGGCTCTTCTTGTTGACCGGAAAGCCCGCGGTGGACTGGCCGTGGAGATCGACCTGCACGTTGTCGTAAAACCGGCCCGGCTGATAGGTGCCGTTGGCATTGCGCTCCGAGTAGAAGAATGAGCAGCGGCAGCCGCCGGAGGTTCCCGGCTGATAAGTGGGGGTGACAAAGCTGGGATTCAGGAACCATTGCAAGATCGGGAGCTGGGAGGTGTTGATGGTATCCTGGGTTACCGTGCCATAGTACTGGTCGTTGTCGGTGGTGTTGCGGTAAGGCGGCTCGGTCGCTGCGGTGTTGGCCGAGTCGCGGGCTTCCACGCGCCACCGGATCATCTGCGCGCCGCCGGCGTTCACGGTGGAGATTTGGGCCGTGTAGATGTGGTCATTGGCGATCAGGTCGGGAAAGAGGCCATCGTCTTTCATCACCACGTTGCTTTCCGCATTGAACATCACGCGGTAGTAAAGTTTCACCGGACTGGCGGCGGCGAGCGGATTGATGGTGGTGATGACTTTGGCGGTGACGGTGATGGGTGCGCTATTGGCATCGCCCGTGGGCCGCGTTCCTACGGCGCTGGTGGTCTGAGATACGCCCGGCCCAAGGGTGGCGAGCGCCGCGCCATTGGCCCCGCCCGGCGTGGCACTGGCGAGGTAGCTGGGTGCGCCGACTCCCAGGTTGAGGGTGCCGTCGAGCACGGGCAGGCAGAGGGAGCGCGAGCCGTTGGCGGTGCCGAAGCTGTCGGTGTCGGTGGCGCTGTTATAGTTCTGGAGGTGAAAGGCGAGAACGTTGGTGCCGTTGATAAGAAAGGACTGCGCATTGGACGGATTAAAGGTGTCGTAACTGGAGATAAAGACGCCGTTGCGGTCGATGAGGGACGATGAGTTCCAATTGGTGCCGCCGGAGAGACTCGAGGCGATCAGGTTGCCATTGAGGTAGCAGATGAAGCCGTCGTCGTATTTCATCTTCAGGGTCAGGGCTGTGACCTGCGCCGCGTTGGCGACGGTAAAGGGCACGCGCACCAGCAGGGTGTTATTCACCTGATACATGGTGGCCTGCATGTTGCCGCCCGCGCCGATGAGCGACCCATAGCTGCCCGTGGTGTCATAGCCAAAGCCGGTCGCGCCGGACTGCCAGGCGCTGTCGTTGTAGGCGATGGAGTTCCAGCCTGCGGCCCCCGTGGGCATGTCTGCCGCCGAGGCGGGGACCTTCGCCTTGCCCGCGGCACCCGCGGCGATGAAGCTCTGGGTGCTGGTCATTGAGGGCAGGCCGTAGCTGATGTCCTGCACCTGCTGCGGGTAGCCATTGTAGGCATGTTCGATAGTCAGGCCGTCGGGCCGCACGAGAGCCAGGTAACTGCCGGCGCTGTTACTCAGCTTGAAGTTGGTATGCAGCTTGGTGAGGGCGAGTTTGCGATCCTTTTTCGAGGCAAAGACGAGCAGGCGGCCGTTGGCTCCGAGGGTAATGGCGGGCGCGGTGACGGGGAGTTGCCATTTGTGCAGGTTGCCGGAGTCATCGGTCAGAAACCATCCGTTGAGACTGATGGCGGTCGCGCCGGAATTCCAAAGCTCCAGCCAGTCGGAGTGATCCCCGTCCTCATCGACTTTGGTGTTGGTCTGGTTCTCGGTGAGAAACTCCGAGATATAGACGGTCTGCGCGCGGGCCGGCCCGCCGAAAGCCAGCAGGGCCAACAGCGCGAGGCAAAAATGGAACGTTCGAGGGGAGTGGCACATGGCTTTGGTCCGTCGCATGGATGCGCCGCCGGTGCAACCAAGATGCCCGCCTGCCGTAGCGCCGCAAAGTGCGCGGTCAGCGCGGGTTGAACTGCACCCAGTCGAGGTTCATCAGGCCGCCTTTGCCGGGGTTGATGAAGACCGCGTAAACGTCGGTGCGAGTGCGCGGGGTGGCAGCGGGCAGCGCGCATTGCGGCTCGATCCATTTGTCCCAGCCGCCGGTGTTCGGAACTTCCACGGTGCCGAGCAGGTCGCCGGTCGGTGAGCCGGTGCGGAACTCGATTTTGCCGCCGACATTCCCCGAACTGGCGCGGGCAGTGATGCTGCCGACATCGGCGAGGTTGATGCCGGCCCATTTCGCGTAATGCTTGTCGTCAATCGCGCCGAGGCAGGGGCCGAGAATTTTCGCGCCGTGGATTTCGTCGGCGCGCTCGGCTTCGAGGCGGCGGGCGCGGAGGCTGACGCTGGCTTTGCCGCTGAGCGAGCCGGCGGGTGCGCGGCCGGCGTCGGCGTAGGTGGCTTCGAGGACAAAGGTGCCGGCGTCATCGGCTTTCGGTGCGATGACTTCGCCGGTGAGGCCGCGGGTGAGCGCGGGGCCGCCCTTGCCCTTTTCGAGGCCGAAGACCCACCGGAGCATGATGGTGACTTCGTCGGTGGTGTGCTGCGGGTGCGGGAGCATGGGCACTTCGCCCCAGACTTTGGTGCTGCCGTCGCGCACGCGCTGCACGCTGGCGTCGAGCGCGCCGGGCTGGCCGCGATACTTCGCGGCGATGTCCACGAGCGGCGGGCCGACGATCTTTTGCTCGATGGCGTGGCAGTTGAAGCAGTCGCTCGCTTTCATCAAAGCGAAGCCGGGATCGCCCGCGGCGGTCTTGCCATCGGCGCGTACGAACGAGCTGCTGACTAGCGTGCGGGCGCTGAATTCATCAGGCTTCGAGGATGATGCGCCATCCTCCGCGTCGGTCACGGAGACGGCGTATTTCACCGGCTGGCCGGGGGTGAAAAAGTCGCCGTCGAGCGGGCTGCCGAAGTTCACGACCGGCGCGGTGTTGCCCACGAGCAGAGGGACGCTCGCGGTGCCCGTCGCGCCTTTTGCATCGGACACGCGCAGCTCGGCGCGGTAGTTGCCGGGCTCCTTGATGGTGAGCTGCGGATTCGCCTCGGTGGAGACGACCGGCCCGCCGGACTGGAGCCGCCATTCGTATTTCAACGCGTCGCCTTCGTGGTCTTTCGAGCCGGCGCTGGAGAGGCTCACCGTGAGCGGCTCGCGGCCCGCGGCGTTCGTCGCGCTGGCCACGGCGACGGGCGGGAGATTGCCGTACACGTAGCTGATTTTCACGAGCTTCGAGTCCTTGTTCGCGCCCCACGTTTCGCCGTAGTCGAGCAGGTACAGGCAGTGGTCCGGGCCGAAGACCGCATCGACCGGGCGCTGGATCAGCGTCGCACCCGCGGCGATTTGCGGTTTCAGTTTTTCGATCTGCTCGGGCTTGTTGCCGAGGATGACGGCGCTCGTGAACGGCTCGATGCCAACGAGGTTCGAGTCCGCATCCAGCCGCGCCCATTTCAGCGCGGGCCGCTCCCAATCCCAAAACAGCAGGCAGCGGTTGAAATGCTGCGGGAAGCCGTTCGTCTCCCGGACGCTCGCGCCGCAGTAATAAACCGGCCCGGCGCACGCGGTGCGGCCGCCTTCGCCCATCTCGGTGAACTCGCGCGGCTGGCGGTACGGCCAGTAGATCATCGCGGGCACGGCGGGCGGCAGGTCGCGCAGGCCGGTGTTGTTCGGGCCTTCGTTGACGGGGTGCTGCGGGTCGAAAAGCGGGCCGACGGTCTTCGTGACGTAGTCGTAATCCGCGTAGGCGAAATTGTTCCCGACGAAATACGGCCAGCCAAAGTTGCCCGCCTTTTTCGCCTGATTGATTTCGTCGTAACCACGCGGCCCGCGCGGCCCGTCGTCGCCCGCATCGGGGCCGACCTCGCCCCAATAGACATAGCCCGTCTGTCGGTCGATCGACATGCGCCACGGATTGCGGCAGCCCATCGCGAAAATCTCGGGCCGCGTCTGCGTCGTGCCGGGCGGAAAAAGATTGCCAGCGGGGATCTCGTAAGTGCCGTCCGGCTTCGGACGGATGCGGATGATTTTTCCGTTCAGGCTGTTCGTGTTGCCCGCGGATTTCTGCGCGTCCCACGGCTCGCGGCCGGGGCGCTCGTCGAGCGGCGCGTAGCCGTTCGAGTCGGCGTGCGGATGGGTGTTGTCGCCGGTGGAAAAATAGAGGCATCCATCCGGCCCGAACCGCACCGTGCCCGCGTGATGGCAGCACTCTTTGCGCTGCTCCTCAAATTGCAGCAGCACCTTTTCGCTGGCGAGATCGAGGGTGTCGCCGCGCATGGTGTAGCGGCTGAGGTGCTGGCCGGGAAAATCCTTCGGTGAGTGCAGGCAGTAGATCCAGCCGTTCTCGGCAAACTTCGGATCGAGCGCGAAGCCGAGGAAGCCGTTTTCCTGCCCGGTGAAAACGTCGATCTCGCCGGCCACGACGAGCTGTTTCGTGTCCGGGTGGTAGATCTTCAGCTTGCCGCCGTACTCGTTGAAAAAGATGCGCCCGTCCGGCGCGATCTCGAGTTCCATCGGCTGCGGAACGCCTTCGAACAGCGTCTCGACCTTGAAGCGGTAATCCGGCGGAACCTCGGCGGCGAATGTGGTGGAGACGGCGGCGATGAGGGCGAGAACGGGGAGGCGCATGGCGGGAAATGTTTCGTGGCAATACGTCGCGGGCGGAAATCTTAGCGAGGGATTTGCGCGGGGCGGGACGCCAATCACTGCCGCGTTTTTTTTATGCTGCGCGGGGCGGGCGCTCCGGCAGTAGTCTCCGCGTCCGCCCTTTCGCGAAAACCAAGCCACCCATGAAGCTCGCCGCCTCGCTCCTCGCCTGCGCCCTCGCCTCCACCCTGCTCGCCGATGACACCCGCATCGACGCGCGGATGATGCAGATGCCCGCCGTTTCCAAAACACAGATCGCGTTTGTCTATGCGGGCGACATTTGGATCGCGCCGAAAGCCGGGGGCGCGGCGGTGCGGCTGAGCACGCCGCGCGGAGCGGAATCGTTCCCGCGGTTTTCGCCGGACGGGACGCAGCTCGCCTTCAGTGGAAACTACGACGGCAATGCCGATGTGTACGTGATGCCGGCAGGCGGCGGGGAGCCGCGGCGTATCACGCACCACGGCGCGAATGACCGGCTGCTCGGCTGGTATCCCGACGGGCAGGCGCTGCTTTTTGCCTCGCACATGATGAGCTTCACGGATCGCGCGGCGCAGCTTTTCAAAGTCGCCGCGACGGGCGGGCTGCCGGAAAAACTGCCGGTGCCATACGGCGAATTCGGCGCGATCTCGCCGGACGGAAAACTGCTCGCCTACACGCCGATCTCGACGGATTTCGCGACGTGGAAACGCTACCGCGGCGGCATGGCGCCGGACGTGTGGCTTTTCGATCTGGAGAAAAAAACGGCGGAGAACGTGACCCACAATGACGCCAACGACTCCCAGCCGATGTGGCACGGCTCGACGCTCTATTTTCTCTCCGACCGCGACGAGCACGCGCACGCGAACCTCTGGGCCTACGACCCGCAGACCAAGGCGACGCGGCAGGTCACGAAATTCACCGACGCCGATGTGCATTTCCCGAGCATCGGGCCGGATGAGATCGTGTTTGAAAATGGCGGGCGGCTGCATCTGCTCGACCTCGCGAGCGGGCAGACGCGCGAGGTGCAGATCACCGTCGTGACCGACCGCGCGACGCTCCGCCCGCGCACGATCAACGTGACGAATTTCACGCGCGACTCGGCGCTGTCGCCGACCGGAAAGCGGGCGCTATTCGAGGCGCGCGGGGAGATTTTCAGCGTGCCGGCGGAGCACGGCATCGTGCGCAATCTCACCGAATCGAGCGGCGTCGCGGAGCGCTATCCCGCGTGGTCGCCGGATGGGAAATGGATCGCCTATTTTTCCGACCGCACCGGCGAGTATGAGCTGACCCTGCGCCCCGCCGACGGCAAGGGCGCGGAGCAGGTGCAGACGCAGCTCGGCGCGGGCTGGCGCTATTCGCCGCAGTGGTCGCCGGACGCGAAGAAGATCGTCTTCATCGACAGCGCCATGCGCGTGCATCTGCACGACGTGGCGACGAAGCAGTCCGAGGTCATCGACAAGGCGCTGTCGTTTTACCACGGCGAGCTGGAGCGTTTCCGCGTGATGTGGAGCGCGGACAGCCGGTGGATCGCCTACGCGCGCGACCAGGAGAATGACCAGCGCGCCATCATCCTCTATGACACGCACGAGAAGAAACGGCAGCAGGTGACGAGCGGGTTTTTCGACGACGATCTGCCGGTCTTCGACCCGGACGGGAAGTACCTCTACTACCGCTCGAAGCGCATCTTCGAGCCGCTCTATAGCGAGTCGGACAACACTTGGATTTACACCAACGGCGAGCAACTCGTGGCCGTGCCGCTGCGCAAGGACACGGCCTCGCCGCTCGCCCCGCGCGACGACGAGGAGCCGATGAAAAAGGACGCGCCCGCGCCGGAAAAGAAGGACGAAAAACCGGCGGAGGAACCGAAGCCAGAGGAGAAAAAAGACGAGCCGAAAAAGGACGAGGAGAAGAAAGGTGAGCTGGCGCTCAAGCCGGCAAAACCGGGCTCCGAAAAATCGCCGGACGGCACCGCCGAAAGCGTGAAGGATTTCCAAAAGGAAGTGGAGAAAGTGACCGCCAAGGAGAAGCCGGAGGACAAAAAGCCGAAGCCGGTGCTGATTGACCTCGACGGCTTCGAAGCGCGCGGCGTGGTGCTGCCGGTGGGCGGCGGGCACTTCGACAATCTGCTGGCGGCGCAGGGCAAGGTGATCTTCCGCTGGCCGCCGCGCGTGGGTTCGCGCGGGGGGGCGAGCCCGCTGTCGTACTGGGATTTGGAGAAGCGCGAGGAGAAGCAGATTCTCGACGACTGCGGCGGCGCGGAACTTTCCGCCGACGGCAAAAAACTGCTGCTCAAAAAGGGCGGCACCTGGGGCATCGTGAACGTGGCCGAGGGGCAGAAGCTGGACAAGCCGCTGGCCACGGGGAGCTTCGACGTGACGGTCGATCCGGCGGCGGAATGGCGGCAGATTTTCAACGACGCGTGGCGGATCGAGCGCGACTTTTTCTACGACCCCGGCATGCACGGGCTCGACTGGAAAGCGATGCGCGACCGCTACGGCAAGCTGCTCGGCGACGCGGTGACGCGCTGGGATGTGAACTACGTGCTCGGCGAAATGCTCGGCGAGCTGAACGTCTCGCATGCCTACCGCGGCGGCGGCGACACCGAGGAAGCATGGGTGCGCGGCGTCGGCTATCTCGGGTGCGATTTCACGCTCGATCAAGGCGCGTATCGCATCGCGCACATCCTCGAAGCCGCGCCGTGGGACAACGCGAAATCGCCGCTGAAGCAGCCGGGCGTGAAGGTGGCCGAGGGTGACTGGCTGCTCGCCGTCGATGGCCGCGCGCTCGATGTGAAGGACGATCCGTGGGCGGCGTTCCAAGGGCTCGCCGACCGCGCGGTACTGCTGACCGTGAACGACAAGCCGAACCGCGAGGGCGCGCGCGACGTGCTCGTGCAAACGCTCGGCAGCGAGACCACGCTCCGGCATCAGGCGTGGATCGAGGCGAACCGCAAGCGCGTGGACACCGCCAGCGGCGGGCAGATCGGCTACGTCTATGTGCCCAACACCGGCGTGGACGGGCAGAGCAATCTCTACGCACAGTTCCGCGCGCAGTTTTCCAAACCGGGGCTCATCATCGATGAGCGGTGGAACGCGGGCGGACAGATTCCCGACCGCTTCATCGAGCTGCTCGGGCGGCAGGTGACGAACTACTGGAAGGTGCGCGACGGGCAGGACTGGCAGACGCCGCACATCGCCCACGCCGGCCCGAAGGCCATGCTTGCCAATGGCTGGAGCGGCTCGGGCGGCGACTGCTTCCCGTGGCTTTTTCAGAAAAACGGCCTCGGCCCCGTCATCGGCCAGCGCACTTGGGGCGGGCTCATCGGCATGACCGGAGCGCCGCTGCTCATTGATGGCGGGCATGTAACGGTGCCGACTTTCAGCATCTACGACACGACCGGCGAATGGGTCATCGAAGGCCACGGCGTTGATCCCGACATCGCCGTGACCGACGATCCCGCGGAGCTGGCGAAAGGCGTTGACCCGCAGCTTGAGCGGGCCATCGACGAGGTGAAGAAATCGCTCCTCGCCAAACCGCCGCTCGCCCCGAAAAAACCCGCGTATCCCAACCGCGCACCGAAATAAAATCCGCCCATGAACCCGATCCCCACCGCCATCGAAACCGCCGCCGCCAGCGGCGACCTCAGCGCCGCGCTCGCCGCGACCGTCGCGCATTTCGGCTGCCAGGCCGGCACCATCCACCTGCTGCGCGAAGGCGTACTGAAACTCGCGGCGCATCACAACATCCCGCCGCCCGTCGTGCAGATCATCGGCACCGTGCCGGTTGGGAAAGGCATCGCCGGTCTCGCCGCCGAGCGCCGCGAGCCGGTGACGATTTGCAACCTCCAGACCGACACCTCCGGCCAAGCGCGACCCGGCGCGAAGGCCACCGGCATGGAAGGCGCCCTCGCCGTGCCGATGCTGGCCGGCGGCGAACTGCGCGGCGTGCTCGGCATCGCCAAAGCCGACGCTTACGACTGGCCCGAGCCTGAGACCGCGCTCGTCCTCGCCATCGCCGCGCGCCTCAGCGCGCTGGCGTGAGCCGCCCGGCGATCAGCCAGGGCAGATAGATGGCGGCGAAGCAGGCCACGGCGGTGGCGTTGATCGCGACGACGTAGAGCCAGTGCTGATCGGGGAAAAGATCGAGCAGGGTGCGCTGCTCGGGACGGTGAGCGAGGAAGCCGTAGTTCGCGCCGGTCAGCGCGTTCGCCGCGAGCGCGGCGGCGAGATAAACCTCCGACCACACCAGCACGCGCCGCAGTCCGCGCGGGCGCATCTTTGGCACGAGCAGGAGAAAGAGCACGCCGGCGACGATGCCTGCGTGGTCGAGAAAAAAACCGAGCTGCCGCCACCACGCGACGCTGGTGGCAATGGCCGGGGTGAACAGCGCCTGCAGCGTCCCGCACAGCCCCCAGAAATAGCCCAGCTCGAAGCACGTCTGCGACCGCCCGAGTAGCGCGCCGACGACCGCGAACAGCGCCCAGTCGCAGAGCTGCATCGGCAGCCCATCGCGCGCGGTGAGGCCGCCTTCGCAAAATTTCTGCACCAGCCCGGCGGCATAGACCGCGAGCAGCAGCGCGGCGATGGCGCGGGAAAAATTCCGCTCAAGCTGCGGATGTGGACGCCGCCGGTGCATGGCCCACAGCGCGAGCGGGCCGAGCACGGCGAGGGCGAGCGAGCCGATTTGCAGCGGGGACACGGGCGCAGGCTTAGCCGCGGAAACGCGCGGCGTCGAGCGCGCTGCCGCATCCGACTTTACCTCCCAAAAAAAACCCGCCGGTCAGCGGCGCTCGCGCGCACTGACCGGCGGGTGGGATTCGATTTTGGGCCGACGCGCTGCCTAACTTTCGATCGCGGGCGCGGGCTCGACGGGCGTGGGCGGCACCTGCGGCGGGTTGACCTGCACGACCTGGAAATTCTGCGTGGTCTGGGCGAGGAGCTGGGCGAGGCGCACGACGCCGGAGGGCGTCATGGCGATGCGCGTGTGGATCGGCATCACGGACACGCCGGGCCGGTCCGCGACGATGCCGGAGGTGAAGTCGATATAGACCTCCTCGGCGCCGACGCTCACGAGCGCATGGTTGGCATAGCGCGCGGTGAAATTTTCGTATTTGAGTTGCAGGGACTGCTGGGGTTGTTGCGGTTGGTTGGACATAGGGCCGACTGCTTTAGCAGCGCGCCGTTCCTTTGCAACCGGACTTATCCGCGCCGCAAAAGTCGCGTCGTAAATCTCGCGCGAGGGCGGGGCAAGCTGGCAGCCTGCCCACCCCATTCACGCCCCATGCCGGTCGAAAAACTCACCGCCCTTTTCCACGAAAACTTCGCCGCGTTCGGCGAACTCGGCGCGTCGGTCTGCGTGTGGCGGGACGGGCGCGAGGTGCTGTCGCTCGGCGGCGGATGGAAAGACCGCGCGTGCTCCGCGGCGTGGACGGCGGAGACGCCGGTGCTGTTTTGGTCGGCGACGAAAGGGCTCGCCGCCGCGTGCCTGCTGCATGCCTGCCAGGATTACGCGGTCTCGCCGCTCACGCGAGTGGGGGAGGTGTGGCCGGAGTTTGCGCAGGCGGGGAAGGCGAGCGTGACCATCGCGGAACTGCTTTCGCACCAGGCCGGCCTCGCGGCGCTCTCGCGCGAGGCGGATGCGCTGGATCACGCGGCGGTCGCGGCGGCGCTCGCGGCGGAGGCGCCGCAGTGGCCGCTGGGCGCGGGGCACGGCTATCATCCGCGGACGTTTGGCTATCTCGTGGATGAAGTGCTCCGCCGCCTCACCGGCGGCGTGACGCTGCGCGAGTACTGGCGCGCGCAGTTTGCCGAACCGCTCGGCCTCGACGTCTGGATCGGCATGCCGCCGGAGCGCGCGGCCGAGGCGTCGGCCATTTTCCCCGCGAAAACCGCGCCGCCCAAAGGCGATCCGTTTTACACCGCCTTCCTCACGCCCGGCTCGCTGACCGCCCGCGCTTTTGCCTCGCCGCGCGGCCTGCACAGCGTGGCGTCGATGAATTCGCCCGAAGCACGCGCGTCGTCGTTCGGCGCGTTCGGCGGCATCGGCACGGCGCGCGGGCTGGCGAAATTCTACGCGCTGCTCGCGGGCGGCGGCGTGCTGGACGGGCAGCGCTTTTTCGAGCCGTCGGCGCTTGATTGGATGACTACGACGCTCACCCAAGGCCCGGACCGCGTGCTGCAAATCGAGACCGCGTTTTCCGCCGGCTTCATGCGCGATCCGCTCGGCACCGATGGCAGAAAACTCCGCGTGCATTTCGGCCCGTCGCCCCGCGCCTTCGGCCATCCCGGCGCGGGCGGCAGCCACGCCTTCGCCGACCCGCACACCGGCACCTCTTTCGCCTACGTGATGAACCAGATGGAGCCCGGCGTTTTGCCCGGCCCCAAATGCCTGCGCCTCATCGCCGCGCTCTACGCCTGACACGGCTACACGCCGAGCACCGTCACGACGACATTCCGCCGGTGCGGCGCACGGCGGTGCTCGAAAAGAAAGATCCCCTGCCACGTCCCGAGCTGCATGCGCCCGAGCGCGATGGGCACGACCTCACTGGTGCGCGTGAGCACCATGCGGAGGTGCGAGGGCATGTCGTCCGGCCCCTCGGCGGTGTGGACAAAGTAGCCCTCGTCCTCCGGGCACAGCCGCTCGAAGAACGCGTGCAGATCGGTGCGCGCGGACGGGTCGGCGTTTTCGTAGATGACGAGCGAGGCGCTGGTGTGCTGGACGAAAACGGTCGCCGTGCCGGTCTGCACGCCGCTTTCGCGCACGAGCCGCGCGACTTCGGTCGTGATTTCGCAGGTGCCCTTGCCGCGCGTGCTGACGGTGAAAATGGAGGTGCGGGCGATCATCTCCCGGTCACGACGCCGCCGGCGGCTGGAGCTGGATGTGGCCGGCGACGAGGAGGAGGTCCTCCACCATTTCCACGAGGGCGTGGCCGATGGTGATGTGACATTCCTGGATGCGCGCGGTGTCGGCTGACGGCACGACGATGGGGTGGTCGCAGCAGGCCAGCGCCGGCCCGCTGCCGCCGCCGAGCAGCCCGGCGGTCGTCATTTTCAAACCGCGCGCGGCCTGCAAGGCGCGGATGACATTTGGCGAACGCCCCGAGGTGGTGAGACCGATGAGCACGTCGCCGGGGCGGCCCAGCGCGAGGGTCATGCGCTCGTAGAAAGCCTCGAAGCCGAAGTCGTTGCCGCACGCGGTGAGGGAGGAGGTGTCGAGCGCCAGCGCGATGGCGGGGATGGCGTCGCGGTTCACATGCGAGCGGAGGCGGACGAGGAATTCGGCGGCGATATGCTGCGCGTCCGCGGCGGAACCGCCGTTGCCGCAGAGCAGCAGCTTGCCGCCGTTCGCGATGCTCGCCGCGCAGACTTTCGCGAGGGCCACCACGGCGTCGAGCTGCGTGGCGGCGAACTGCTGCTTGACGGCGATGGAGGCGGCGAAAATCTGCCGGGTGCGTTCTTGCAGTTGGTCGTCGTGGATCACGGTGGCGCGGAGGCTAGGGAAGGGCGTCGGCTGCCGTCAACGGCGGCGGTCGGACTGGGGCTGTAGGGGAACCCGTTGGGTTCCCGCGATTCTCGGCGAGGATCGGGGGAAGCTGGCAGCTTCCCCTACAGCGGCGCGAGCAGCGCGCTGAGGTGGTCGAGACCGGGGATGGCGGGGAGGATTTCGCGCAGCGAGTGGAGCGCGGCGGGGATGTGATCGAGGAAAGGCGTGCGACCGTCGGTGTGGCCGAGTTTTCCATACGCGCCGAGCGCCTGCATGAGCCGCTGCATGGCGCACAGATCGTAGAGCGCGCGGAAGCCGGGCGCGGCGTGGCGGCCAGGGCCGTGCAGTCCGCTGAGGTAGTGGGCGAGGAGTTCTTCGCGCTCGGCGGGCGTGAGGGTGACGTAGGTATCGAGCAGCAGCGAGGCGAGGTCGTAATGCGCGAGGCCGGGGCGCAGTCCTTGGAAGTCGATGAGGCAGACTTCGCCGTCGCGGAGGATGATGTTCTGGCTTTGGAAATCGCGATGGACGAGGCAGCGCGGCTGCTGCGCGAGATGCCCGGCGATGTCGTGCAGCCGAGGCTTCACGGGAGCGCAGTCTTTTTCCGCGAGGCCGAAATGCCGCCCGAGGCAGTGCTCGAAAAAGTAGTCCTGCTCCCAGCGGTAGAGCGCGGCGTCGAAGACCGGCTGGAGGATCGTGAGCGAGTCCGCGCCCGGCGCGCGGTGCGCCTGCGTGTGCAAGATGAGCGCCTGGTCGAGCGTGCGCTGGTAGAGCGCGCGGCGCTGCGGCCACGGGTCGTGGCGGCGGCTCCAGAGGTCGGTCTCGCCGGCGTCTTCCATGATGATGAGCCCTTCGGTTTCATCGTGAAAATGCGTGACCGGCACGCGCACGCCGACGCTGGCGAGAAAGCGGGCGATGGCGACGTAATGTTTGTTCTCCGGGCGGTCCTCGCCGTAGCGCACGAGGATGAGCGACTGCCCGCCGACATGGATGCGCCAGAACTTCCGCCCCGAGCCGCCCTTTTCGATGGGGAGCACGGAGACGGCGCGGGAGTGGAGCGGGCTGGCCATGACGGGAAAAGTGTCGTGCGATTTCTAGGCGAAGTCGAAATCCGTGTGCGTGCCCTCGGCGCGCGCGGCGCGGGTGACGATGCAGCGGTTGAGCTGTGCGCCCGCCGCGACCTCGGCGTTTTCCCACACGATGCAATCGTGCAGCGCCGCGCCTGCGCCGATGCGCGCGCCGGAGGCGATGGCGGTCGCGCCGGTAAGCCGCGCGTCGGGTGCGATCTGCGCGGCGGCGTGCAGCCACGGCGGGCGGGTCGCGGCGGGTTCGCGCTCGGCGAGTGCGGCATGCACGGCGAGATACTGCCCGCGCGAACCAAGGTCCCACCAGCTCCCGTCGTCGATGACGATGCCGCCGAGCTTGGCGCCCGCGCGGATCATTTCGCAGAAAATGGGGATGACGCTGATCTTCGTGGCGGGCGGGATGCGGCGGATGAATTCCGGGCTCACGATGTAGATGCCGGTGAAAAGAAAACGCGGCGCGGCGTCCGGCGCGACGAGGCCGCTGATGTCGGTCACGCGCCCGCGCGCGGTGTCGCAGGCGACCTGGAGCGGGCCGTCTTTCGAGCGGAGCACCAGGGTCACTTCATGGCCGTGCTCGTGGTGCGCGCGGATCGCGGGCTCGAGCGGGATGTCGGTGAAGATGTCGCCGTTATAAACGATCAGCGGCTCGTGACGCAGCAGGTCGCGCACGTTCCAAATGCCGCCCGCGGTTTCCAGCACCTCGGGCGCTTCGGCGCGGAAAAAAAGCTCGGCATCGCGGTAGCTGCCGTTCGGGAAAAACTCCGCGTAGCGCTCGGCCTGCCAGTGCGTGTTCACGATCAGACGGGTGACGCCGGCGGCGAGCAGGCGGTCGAAGGCGTGCTCGATGAGCGGATGGTTGCGGATGGGGATGAGCGGCTTCGGCCGGCGCAGCGTGAGCGGGCGCAGCCGCGTGCCGAGGCCGGCGCCGAGGACGAATGCGGTGGTGATCAAAAAAGGTGGCGGGTGGTTGGTGAAAAAAGCGCCGCGCTTTCTAGCACCCGCCGCGGACAAATCACCAATCACTTTCCCCGCCGCCCTACGGCTCGTTCACGCGCAGGCGCAAAAAGGAGCGCGTGCTGCTGAGTGGCTGCGTGCCGCGGATGGTGACGGTTTCGGTGCCGTCGAACTGGTCGGCGGGCGGGCCGATTTGATGCGTGGCTTCATCGACGGCGCTCCAACTGGCGAGGTCGGTGGACTCTTCCACGACGTAGCTCACGCCGGGCGGCACGGCGCGGCGGCGGCGAAAGGTGAGGGCCAGCCAGTCCGCGCCGCCGGCGGTGATTTTGTGGATCTCCGGCGCTTTGGCGGCGAGGTCGCGCGCGGCAGGATCGAGCCCGAGTGCGAACTCGAAAAAATTCGTGAAGCCATCGCCGTCCGGGTCGGCATCGTTTGCGGCGGCGGCGGTGTTTTCCGCGCCGGGAAAATGCCGTGCGCGCCACTGCTCGAGCGGGCTGCGCACATGCAGCGACATGGTCTTTTGCCCCGTGCCCCAAATGCTGCTCGCAGAAAGCACGAGCGTGAAATCATCCCCGAAAACGGGCGCGGTGCCGGAGATGACGCCGCTCGCGGAATCAAGCTGGAGGCTGATCGGACGCCCGTTCGCGCCGAAGCTCAGCGGCGCGTTCGTGGCGGTGATAAGGTAGCTGAACGGCGCGCCCGCATCCACGCTCGCGCGGCCCGCGCTGGTGATGACGGGCGCGGGATGCGACTCGGTGTAGATGGCTTTGACCTGCGGATTGCCGGAGTCCGGAAACCAACTGCGGAAGAGCAAAATGTCGCCCGCGCTCACGGCGCTGACGAGCGCGCTGTGGTTCGCCGTCCAGTCGCAGTCCTTGGGCTCAATGGTGGTGAGCGCCTGCGGATAGACCGCGCGGCTGCGCGCCGCGGTGGCGTAGAAGCCGCCGCTCGCCACTTCGCGGTAGGGCGCGGTCGAGGCCCAGTAGCCGGTGCGAGGGATTTCCGGAATGACGAGCACGCCCGGGTGCAGCGCGTGGAGCGCGGCGAAAACGGACGCGCGCATGAGCCGGGCGGTGAAGGTGCCGGTGTTGTCGAAGGTCCAATCGACATTGGAATCGACGTAGAAAAGCGTGCAGCCCCAGCGGCTTTGCGCGTAGGCGATTTTGTCGCTGAGGTTCGTCAGCACGTCGAAGCCGTAGTTGTCGTGATCCCAGACGTGGCCGTTGCCGGGGAAGCCGGGCACGATGCGCGAGGGCCGCAGGCAGACGCCGGTGCGCAGCCCGGCGGCGAGAAATTTCGCGAAAAACTCATTGGCAATGCCGTCCATCTCCGGCGCGAGGCTGCCGACCACGCGCGGGTCGCCGGCGTAGGTGATGTAGGGGTACTGCTCGCCCTCCACGTTCCAGAAAATCATACCCTGCGCGTTCATGTCGCGCAGCCGCGCGATGGTGTCGTCGGCCTTCGCGAGCATCTGCACGCGAAAGTTCGCGCGCCCTGCCGGGGTTACGGTGTCGAGCGCGGGTTCGTTCAGCCAGCCGCGCGGATTCGTGGCCGAGGCGTGGTAGCCGCTGGCGAGAAAAAGCGTGCCGATGGCGCGGCGATCCGGCCACGCGAGGACGGGCGGGATTTGCGCGCGCAGCGCGGCGTGCAGGTCGCCGATGAGTGATTCGGGATCGGTGCCCGCGGGCGCGAAGCGCATAGAGAGGGCGTACTGCGCCGTGCTGTGCGGAGCGATGCGCGGATCGTCGGGGCAGTTCGTGACCACGGTGGTCATGCGCACCACGCGGTGCTGCGCGCCGTCGGGCGAGGCGAAGCCGAACTTCAGCGGCGCGCCCGGCAGGTCGTTGCACAGCACGAGCAGCCCGCTGCCGTAGTCCACGGGCAGCGCGGTGAGGTCGTCGATGTTCAGGTCCGAAACCTCGAAGCCATTCGCCCATTGCCCGCCCACGGGCAGGCTGGGAAACTGCGCGGTCAGCAGCGCGACGGAACACTCCACGATCGGGTCGCTGCTGCTGTTCACCACGGCGACCTGGAACGTGAGCCGGCTGCCCGCGGTCACGTAGCTCACGGTCACGGAGCCCCACGGGTAGGTGATGGTGCGGCGCTTTTGCGCGAGGTCGAAAACGTTCTGGGTCGGGCCGACTTCGTAGTGGGTGCCGCCGGGATTTTGCAAAATGACAATGGCCTGCACCGCGCCGCTGGCCGCGAATTCCGCGCCCTGATACTGCACCGACGTGAGGCCGCTGGCGGTGAAAACCGTCTGCATCTGCGCGGCCGCCTGCGCCGCTCCCGCGAGCAGCGCGAGGAGCGTGAACAGCCAGAGATGTAGTGTTCGCGACATGCGGACGTGCCTTAAAAAATTCCGCGCAACTTTCTCCGGAATGTCGCGGTGGGCAAGTGCGCAAGCGGGCCCGCCCCCCACTATTCCATCCCCAGCTTCTCCCGCCCGGCGGGCGAGATGCGCTCCGGCGACCACGGCGGATCCCACACGAGCTGCACATTCGCGCGCGCGACGCCGGACACCGTGAGGATGCGCTGCTCGGCATCCGCGGCGAGCGACGGGCCCATGCCGCAACCGGGTGCGGTGAGCGTCATTTTTACGCTCACGGCCTGGCCTTTGCCGCTCTCATCGGCGGCGCAATCGACGGAATAAATGAGCCCGAGATCGACGATGTTCACCGGGATTTCCGGGTCGTAACACTCACGAAGCTGCGCCCACACTTGCGCTTCGTCGAACGGCCCGTCCGCCGCCGCGCCGCCCGTGGCGACTTTCTTGCCGAGCGCGTCGCCGTCCGCGCCTTTGATGCGAAAAAGCCCGGCCTGGTTCGCGACGAGCACGGTGTAGCTGCCGCCGAGCGCCTGGGTGATCATCACCTCGGAGCCGGCCGTGAGTGTGAGGGCATCGCCCATCGGGATGCGGATGGCTTCGACGTCGCGGGTGAGCGGGATGTAGTTGGATTCGGACATGCGCGTGGTTTTGAAACTCAGCGCTGCACCTTCCAGCGCGTCTCCGGCGTGAGATTGATCTCCTCCTTTTTCACCTCGAAGCCGCACGCCTGGAGCAGGTACGCCACGCCCTCCGCGCTGCTCATCGTTTGCTTCAGGCTGTGGGCGAAAAGTTCGATGTATTCCTTGTAGCTTTCGAGCGCCAGGGTGCCCTCGCCGACGTAGCGCGCCAGCTCCTGATCGTGGCTTTCGATCATGTCGAAAAGCGCGCGCCGCAGCCGTACGCGCATCACCGGATCGACCACGAGTTTGAACGGATTCGCGCCGGGATCGGACGGCAGCGGTTCATTGGCGAGGTCGAAATTGATGGTGGTCAGAGCGGTGTCGTTCATGGCGGTTTTGTTTTTGAAAAAATTGGGTGTGGAGAGCGCGGAGGCTAGGGCGTTTTCGTCGAATGAACAAACTGTCATCGCGATTTATATTCGGCGGCCAGACCCGCTCCGCCACGCGCGAAGCGAACCAAAAACCTGCCGTCATTCTGAACGGAGTTCCGGGAGGCTTGGCGACCGGAACGCAGTGCAGAACCGCTGACAGAAATGGGCGGTGGCGGTGGCAGGGGCAGCACTCCGTGCCGTCCGCGAACGTGAACCCGCGCCCGCCGCCTCGCTGGCGCTCGCCCCGGACGGCACGGAGTGCCGTCCCTACCCATGGTACCGTCAGCGATCCTTCACTCCGCCTTTGTCGCCGAACCTCAAATGGCGGCGTTCAGGATGACGGCAGGTTTTTGGTTTCGCTCCGCGCTTCACACCGTCTGAGGTGTGGCACCCGACAGCGGAGGCGTTCCCCCTTTGCCCCCGCCGCTAAAACTCCGCCACACGCTCAGTGGCAGCGAGCCCAGCGCGATGAGCGCGGCCTGGCTGGCGACGAAGGCGATGAGCGCCACGCGTTCCTGATCCATGAAGCCGTAGCTGTGCAGCCCGACGCCGAGCATGTTCGTGCCGAAAAAGGACCACGTCGTGACGATGTTGCCGAAGATCGCGAGGTTCGCGAGGCCGCGCTCGCGCACCATGCCGCCCCAGCGCGCGTGGAGGATGAGCACGTTCCAGAGCACGATGATGAGCGCGCCGTTTTCCTTCGGATCCCAGCCCCAGAACCGGCCCCAGCTTTGATCCGCCCAGATGCCGCCGAGCACCGTGCCGACGAAGCTGAAGAGCGCGGCGAAGCAGGTGATCGCGTAGATCATTTTCGCAAGCGACTGGCGCAGCGGCGCGTCGAGCCCGGTGGTGAAAAGACCACGCAGCACGAAGATTATTGCGAGGAACCCGGACACGTAGGTGCTCGCGTAGCCGAGCGTGACAATGACGACGTGCGTCGCGAGCCAGAAATTCGTGTCGAGCACGGCGCGCATCATTTCCATGGTATCGCCGGCGAGCGCGAGATGGTGCGCGATGAGCAGCGTGGAAAAGCCGATGATCGCCGAGACAATGACGCCGATGGAATTGCGCCACACGGTTTCCAGCACCAGCCCGAGCACGCACGCGGCGAAGCCGATGAAGACGGCGGCGGAGTAAAGATTCGTCACCGGCGGGCGGCCCTCAGCGCCATGCGGAAGATGAGCCCGCCCGCGTGGATCACGAGCGCGAGCAGGCACAGCATGACCGCGGTGCGGCGCAGCCACTCGCCGCTCACCGGCGCAAACCAAAAGCAGATCGCGCACAGCCCCACGGCCACGTAGATCGCCATCGCGTTGGTGAAAGGCGAGAGCTGGTTGAAGAACTGCTCGCGCGCGGCCTTCGTGCTGACCGTGCCGAATTGCGGCTGAAGCTGCGCAAGATAGTCGGCGGCGGCGGCGTTGAAATCGGCGGCGCGGCCGGCGCGGAAAGCGTCGCCCATCTGCGCGTAGGCATGCAGCGCGGGGTGCGGCGTGCTGCCGCTGGCCGCGGACATCAGCGCGTCGCTCGTGCCGCGCCAGGTGTCGGGCGATTTTTCGGGATCGGCGGTGGGGATGAGGAAGGCCTGGCCTTTCATCGACATCGCCTCGAAGCGCACGAGGTCACGCTTGAAAGCAGCGAGCGCCTTCTCGTCGTGCGGCTTGCCGTCGCGCGACGCGAGCATCGCGGTGCGGCCCCCCTCGGTGCTGTCGAGGAACGCGGCCATCTCGGCTTTCCAGTCGGCGGCGTCCTGCGGCTTCATCTCCTCGGCCATTTTTAGAAACTCCTCCGCGCCCTCGGGCGGCGCGGCCTTGAGCGCGGCGAGCACATCGGTCACGCGCGGCTGCGCGAGGTTTTCCAGCCGCCAGAAAAGCTGCACCTGTTTCAAAAGCTGGAGCACCGCGCGCTGATACGGCGACTGCAATTCCGCCTTCACGCCCGCGGCCTGCCGCGCCTGCTCCTGCAAGGCCCCGAGTTGCGGACGGATTTGCGCGTAGGCAAAGTGCTTTCCGTCCGCGTTCCTGGTTTCATCAGGCTCTACGGGCAGCGCGAGGGTCTGCTTCAGCTCCAGATTATCGATGCGGAAATTGGGCCGCGCCTCGGCGGTTTCGGGCTTGAACATGACCTCGGCCAGCCACTCCGTCGCCGGCATGATGCGCTGTTTGTCTGGGCCTTTGAGCGCAGTCGAGGAGATCGCCGAGCCCTTTTCGCGGAGCTGGAGGAGCGAGTTGCGCGCGAGCGAATCGAGCGGCTGGAAACGTCCGTTCGCCATCGCCGGGATGCGCCCGAATTTCTGCCAGTCAAAATCCTGCACCGGCGCGGGCCGCAGCCCGCCGAAAGCGTAGATGGCGAAGACAGCGGTGATGATCCAAGGAAGCCACTTTTTCATGACGAGTATCCGAAAAGGTTGAGCGTGAATTTGAGCACAAGATAGCCCAGCGCGCCGGCCTCTAGCAAACGCCCGGCGATTGCGCCCCAGCCGCCTTTACGCGTACTGCCGAGCCGCTTTTTCAGGAACTTAGTGAGGTGCTGGCGGAACTGCACATACATGCCAAGCGCCACAACGTAGCAGCCCACGTACGGCGTGAGCCAGCCGGGGTTGCGCACGACTTGCAGCGCGCTGGTGCCGCGCTGCGGATCGTCCTGATCGCGGCCCATGCGAGCCTGGTAGAAAGTCTGCCCGGCGTAGCGCAGCGGGTGGTTCATATAGATGTCCACCTCGCGCGCCTCGCGGGTCGCGGCATCGACCACACGCACGCGGCTGCGGAAGTTTTTCGGGATGTCCGTGCCGCGGTACTGCTCGTTGCTTGTCTTGAGCAGCGTCATGTCGAACGGCTGGTAGTAGCGCTCGAACCGCAGCTCGGTGCGGAATTTTTTTCCGCCCACGTCGATCTCCTGCGCGCCGCCGCCGAGCATGCTCAGCCACGGGGTGACCAGCCAGGTGCCGAGACTTTTTCCACCCTCCAGCAGCTCGATGTAGGCGTAGGGCAGATTGCGCGAATCCATGTCCGTCGTCTCGCCGCGCGGCTCGACGGTGAGCTGCGTCCCGCTGCCCTGCGTGGCCGTCGCCGGGCCATCGACCATCGGCCCGCGGCGGCGAATCTGGCAGTTTACGCCGGACTCTTTCACCCGCACGCTGAAGGGCAGTTTTTCGTGCCGGATTTCCGCGCCCGCTTTCACCATGGACTCGGGGATGACGACGACCTCGTCCTGCCCGCCGCCGGCGTCGCGGATGAAGGCGAGTTCGTTGTGCAGATGATGCTCGGCGTAGTTCTTCGTCTCGCCTTCCTTGAACTCGATGTAGCTCTCGAGCGCGAATTCCTGCGTGAGCAACTGGCCGAGCAGCAGCACGATCACGCCGGCATGCGTGAGGTGGATGCCGAGCTTGTCCCAGCGCCAGGTGAAACGGTGGATGAATGCCGCGGTGAGTCCCGCAAACAGCGTGAAGCCGATGAGGTAGCCGCCGGGGAAAATCGGGACGGTGAATTTGCCGCCGAAAAGCTGCAGGTGCTGCCCGATGACGACCCAGCTCTCGAACCAGATTTTCTGCGCCTTCCACAGCCCCTCATCGACCTGCGAGAGCGTGCCAAAAAAGATGAGCAGCACCGCAAGCGCCAGCAGCACCACGGTGAGACGGAGCGAGGTGAGAAACTTCCAGATGGATCTCATGGCGCGGTTTGCACGAAGCGGACGAAGGCTTCGCGTTCCGCGTTCACGGCGGGGGCCTCGCCCATGAATTTGTAAAACCACCAGCGCCCATCGCGCGGGACGATCGCGCCGAGCATGGCCTTCGGGTCATTTTTCAAATCGACGAGGATCGCGCCGGGCACGGCTTCGATTGGCGAGACCAGCGCCTTGAGTCCTTCGTCATCGACCGCGTCGAGGCCGAGCTGTTTGCGCCAACGGTTCACGTTGGCCAGCGCACCCCCGCTCTCGCTCGGAAAGACGCTGACGAAGACTTCGGCCTTTGCGCCGTCGTGCGCGGGGACGGCGAATTTCGCCACCTGCATCTGCCCGGCCGGCAGCGTCTGCCAGCCCTCCGGCACCTTCCATTTGAACTCCGGCGCGGCGGGCGCACTGCCGACGACTTCAGCCGCCGGGGCGCTTCCAGCCTTGATCCGCACAGTTTTCAAAAACCCGATGAACGCCGGTTTCTGCGCGGCGACGACTGCCTCCGGCCCTTGCAGTTTGTAAAACCAGCTCGCCCCGTCGCGATGCGCGAACGCCGTGACGATATGCACCGGCTGCCCCTCGCGCGTGCCCGTGATTTCAAAAAGCTGGCCCTTCTCCCCACCGACTTCGACGGGCGTGAGCGCGCTGGCGAGTTCGCCTTCCGCGAGCGCCGGCTGGCCGACCTGCTCGCGCCACATGTTCACGATCATGCCCTCCTGCCCGGCCATGCTGCCGAGCGGCGTGATGTTCACGCTGGCTTCGCCCGCATCCGTCTTGATGCGAAAATTGGCGAGGCTCATCGCGTTTGCGCCCGCGTCCTGCCAGCCCGCGGGCAGCGTGTAGGCGAGCTGCGGGCGGGCGGTGTTGGCGGCGGGCGTCGGCGCATCTGGTACGGGCGCGGGCGCTTCTTTGGCCACGGAATAGACGCGGATTTCCTCGCGCTTGCAGCCGCCGAGACAGACGGCGGCGAGTGCGGCAAGCGTGATGAGATGAGGTCGGCGGATCATGCGAAAGGGGTGGAGAGGTAGCCGAACATCGGCACCCACGCCACAGGGCTTTTTGGGCGCGGAGACAATCCGGTTGCGGGCGTTTTCCTTAGCGTGCCGCCGGGGCCGACTCGATGATCGCGAGCGTCTGCCGCACGTTTTCGGCGATGCCGTATTTCGCGCCGAGGGCGAGCAGGCGCGGGCGGATGGCGGCGCGGCGCGCGGGGTCGCTCCATTTTTCCACGGCCGCGGCGAGCGCGGGGAGGTCGTCCGGCTGCGCGACGACCTCGCCCTCCACGCCGGGCTCGATGATTTCGGCAAAGCCATTGTGCGCCGTGGTGATGACGGGCAGCCCGGCGGCGAGCGCTTCGAGGCAGGCATTGGAAAACGGCTCGTAGAGCGTGGGCAGAATGAAGGCGTCCGCTGCGGCGAGCAGGCGCGGCATGTCTTTCACCGGGCCGAGAAAACGGACGCGCTCGGAGCGCGGCATCGCGCGCTCATGGCCACGACCGGCGACGAGCAGCGTGGCGTGCGGCAGCCGCGCCGCGTTCATCGCCGCGATGGCAAAGCGCAGCCCCTTTCGCTCCCAGCCCGAGCCGGCGAAAAGCACGGCAAAGGTGTCATCGCCGAGCCCGAGTTCGCGCCGCATTTCCGCGCGGGCTCCGGCGGGTGCGGTGAAAGGCGGCACGCCATTGTGAACGATGTGGATGCGCTCCGCCGGATAGCCGAAGTGCGCTTCGATTTCCGTCTGCACCATCCGCGAATTGGCGATCACCAGCCGCGCGCCGTCCGCACTGAAGAGCAGCTTTTCCAGCGCGAGCATCTCGCGGTGCTTCGCGTTGCATTGCCGCAGCCACGGTTTCCAAAACGGCTCGAAACGCGCCCGCCGCTCCAGCCACGCCGCATGCACGCCGTCGCCCGCGCGGTAGGCGTCGCAGGTGTGGATGCGCTCGAGGCTGAAAAGGAAATCGCGCTCGTCCCGAGCCCGCAGCGCGACGAGCGCATCGGCGAATTTTTTCGGCGAATCGCTCACCACCTGCACATGCGCAAACGGCCAGGCCACGCGCGGCCACTGCTCGCTGAAAAGCACGCACTCATGTCCGGCGGCGACCGCGCTTTCGGCAAAGCGCCGCAGGTACGCCTCGGCGCCACCGGTGCGGGAGTAGCCGCGGCGAACGAGGCCGATTTTCATTTTGGCTTAGCCACGGATGGACACGGATGGAAAACGGATGAGGAAGGCGACAGAACCGCCATGTTGGATCCGTGTTTCATCCGTGTCCATCCGTGGCTTTTCATCCCTCCGTTCCCGCCTAGAGTGCGCGTTCCTTGAGCCTGCCGAAACATCTCCTCTACGCCACCTCCGCCCGCATCGGCGGCAGCGGGCTGGACGCCGTAGCGCTGGAATCGCTGCGTGCAGCGGAGCGCGCCGGGGTGCTCGGCAAGGCGTTCGCGTTTGAAAACCGGCAGGACGAAATCCCGGCGGGGCGCATCGCCTCGCTGCGGTGGAATCCGGTGCGGCTGCTCTCGGGGCTGGGCAGCGAGTTTTACTACGGGGCGAAAAAGCACGCGCTCGACCGGGCAGCCGAGCGGGAGCTGGCGCGCGGCGGCTACGATTTATTCCACGGCTGGTCGGGGGAAAGCGTGCGCACTTTGCGCGCCGCGCGGCAGCTCGGCGTGCCAGGCGTGATCGAGATTCCGACGTGGCATCGCAACAAAGGCAAAGACAAGCCCGCGCGGCAGACCAAGAGCGAACGCGAGCGAGCCGAGGCGCGCGGCTGGCAGGGGATGAAAAACCGGCTGCTGGTGACGCGGCAGCAAGTGCTCGAGGAATACGATCTAGCGGACCTGATTCTTGTGCTGTCGGAAAAGGCGGAGGAGACATTTATCGCCGCCGGTATCGCGCGGGAGAAGCTCTTCCGGCATCAGCGGGGCGTGGACATTTCACGCTTCACGCCTGCGGAAAAACCGCCCGAGAAATTTGTTGCGGTCTTTGTCGGCGCACTGATCAAGCGGAAGGGCGTGCATCATCTGCTGGAGGTCTGGCGGCGACTGGCGCTCAAGGATGCGGAGCTGGTGCTGGTCGGCTCGGTGCATGACGAGATGCGGCCGTATCTCGCGGAGTTTGCGGGCGAAAATGTGCGGCTCCCCGGCTTCGTGGGAAACGTGGAAGACTGCTACCGCGCGGCCTCGGTGCATATCCTGCCGAGCGAGTGCGAGGGCAGCGCGAAATGCACCTACGAGGCCGCGGCGTGCGGCCTGCCGCAAATCATCACGCGAGAGAGCGGCGATATGGTGCAGCATGAAGTGAACGGGTTCCTCATCCCGCCGAATGATCCCGATGCGCTCGCCGCGGCCATCGAGCGGCTGTATCGCGACCGCGATCTGGGCGCGCGGCTCGGCGCGGCGGGGCGCGTGCGGGTGGTGGAAAGTTTTACGTGGGAGCATTTTCGCGCGCGGCTACTCGAGGCTTACCGCGTGGCGCTGGCGAAGGGAGCGGCATGAGCGGGCATCGGGGAGCACAGGCCTCCGGCCTGTCGTTGCCGGCGTCACGCCGGGAACATCGGACGTCGAAAAGACTCCCGTTTGCGATGAAGCCTTTCATCAAGAACGCGACGGAGGGACGCGGGTTTGCGTGGCGGACGCTTGCTCTTGACCGTGGTGTTCGGCGGGACGCCGAACACGACAGGCCGGAGGCCTGTGCTCCCCAAGCATGAGAATCCTCGCGCTCCAGCTCAAGCGGATCGGCGATTTGATCCTGACCACGGCGGCGCTGCGGGCGCTGCGGGTGGCGTGGCCGGGGGCGCACCTCGCGCTGGCGGTGGCGCCGGGGTGCGCGGGGCTGCTGGGGGCGGTGCCGGCGATCAATGCCGGGGTGGTGCTCGGGCGCGGGCGCGGGTTTGCGCCGTGGCAGCAGGTGCTCACGGGGGCGTGGGATTTGTGCGTCGATTTCACGGGCACGGATCGTTCGGCGCTGGCGGTGGCGCTCTCGCGGGCGGCGGAGCGCGCGACTTTTGCGTGGGTGAAAAAGTCGAAGCTGCGGGCGGTGGCTTACAATCGCTTCGTCGAGTCGGCGGTGCGGGAGCGGCACACAGCGGATCACTATTTCGACTTGGTCGCGGGTGTGATTGCGGGCGGGCCAAATCTCTCCTCCGAAGCGCAGCCGGAGCTGGCGCTGTCGGATGAGGCGCGGGAGGCAGCGGTGCGGTTCACGGGCGGCGGGAAGTTTGCCGTCGTCCATCCAGGCACGGCGCGGGCGGAGAAGTTCTGGCTGCCGGAGCGTTGGGCGGAGGTGATTGGAAATCTGCGCGCGCGGCATGGGCTCGAGTGCGTGCTCACCGGCGGCGCCGATGATTTCGAGCACGCGCACATTGCCGAAATCCAAGCCGCGCTCGACAAACCCGCGCTCAATCTCGCGGGGAAAATCGACCTGCTCACTTTCGCGGCGGTGATCGAGCGGGCGAAAATCTGCCTGAGCTGCGACACCGGCGCGGTGCATCTCGCCGCCGCATTTCGTACGCCGCAGGTCGCGCTGTTCGGGCCGACCAATCCTTTCCACTGGCGTCCGCGGCACGAGCGCGCGGTCGTCCTCACCGCCGCGCAGCCGCACGCGCCGCTCATCGATTTCCAGCCACGCATGAAGGGCGCGCCGATGGAGCGCATCTCGACGGAGCTGGTCATCGGTGCTATTGCCCAGCTCATCCCGACTCCCTGACCCACCGTGCCGTCCCAATCCGAGCCGCCCGCAAAAAAAGCCAAGCCACATCCCACGATGCGCGACGCGTGGCGGCCCTACGCCCAGCTCCTGCCGTTTCTGCGCCCGTATCGTGGGCGGTTTTACGCCGGCCTGCTCTGCGGCGCGCTCGCGGGCGTGGTCAATGGCGGCTACGGCCTGGTGATCAAAAAGGTGATGGATTACGCCATCCCCAGCGGCGGCGGAAAGATGGCCGCGCTGCACGCCAACTCCGCCGCCGGACCGGGCATCGACGGCGTGCTGTGGATCTGCGCGCTCATCCCCGCGATGGTCATCGCGCGCAGCGTTTTCGCGTATCTCAACGCCTACTGCATGGCGTGGGTGAGCCTGAAACTGCTCACCGATATTCGCACGAAGCTCTTCCGCCACATCCTCGCGCAGTCGCTGGATTTTTTCTCGAAAAGCCGCGCCGGCCAACTCCTCCAGCGCGTGAACAACGACGCACGCGCCGCGCAGCAGGCGCTGACCAGCGTGAGCAGCGACGTGGTCACGCAGCCCTTCACGGTCATCTCCGCGATCCTCACGCTGCTCTACCTCGATTGGAAATTCACCATCGGCAGCCTCGTCCTTTTTCCCATCTGTCTCATCCCGATCATCGTCTATGGCCGCAAAGTGCGGCGGGCAGGACGCGATGAGGAAAACGAGGCGGGCGCGATGTTGGTCATCATGCAGGAGGCGTTTGCGGGCATCCGCGTGATCAAATCGCTGGGCCGCGAACAGGACGAGGCGCGGGATTTTGAGGAATCGAGCCGGCATCAGTTCCGCAACTCGATCCGCGTGCGCAAGGCGGTGGAAATCGTCGGGCCGATGATCGAATCGGTCGCCGCGCTCGGGGTGGGGCTGGCGCTGTTTTACGTCTGGTACGCCGGCATTCCGGCGTCGAAATTCGTGGGTCTGCTCGCCGGCACATTCATGCTCTACGATCCGGTGAAAAAGCTGAGCAAGGTGAATGGCCAGATGCAGAAATGCCTGGCCTCGACGACGCGCATCTTCGAGCTGCTGGCGCTCCAGCCGAGCGTGCAGGACGCGCCGGCCGCGCCGGTGCTGGAAAAAGTGCGCGGTGAGATTTCCTTCGACCACACCACCTTCGGCTACCGCGCCGAGCAGCCCGCGGTCACGGACGTCCACCTCACCATCGCGCCGGGCACGACGTGCGCGCTCGTGGGCGCGAGCGGAGCGGGAAAGAGCACGCTGCTTTCGTTGATCCTGCGCTTTTACGATCCGCAGTCCGGCGCGGTGCTGATTGATGGGCGCGACATCCGTGCCGTCACCCAGGCGTCGCTCCGCGAGCAGGTCAGCATCGTCACGCAGGAGACGTTTCTTTTTCACACCACCATCGCCGCGAACATCCGCTACGGCCGCCTCGACGCGACCGACGCCGAGGTGCAATCCGCCGCTCGGCAGGCCTTCGCG